>JAKLLM010000246.1 GCA_023150125.1 Zoogloea sp. | reverse complement strand
ACCCAGGGCCTGCGCACCCGCACCGGCCTGGTCGTCGAGACCGGTTCCGCCCGCGAGACCCACCACTTCGCCGTGCTGGCCGGCTACGGTGCCGAGGCCGTGCACCCCTACCTGGCTCTCGAGACCCTCGTCCAGCTGGCCAAGGGCGACGCAGCCACCGCCGACAAGTACATCAAGCACTTCATCAAGGGCGTCGGCAAGGGCCTCATGAAGGTCATGTCCAAGATGGGCATCTCCACCGTCATGTCCTACACCGGCGCGCAGATCTTCGAGGCCATCGGCCTGCAGAAGAAGCTGGTCGACAAGTACTTCACCGGCACCTCGTCCCAGGTCGAGGGTATCGGCGTGTTCGAGGTGATGGAAGAAGCCATCCGCCTCCACCAGCAGGCCTTCAGCGCCGACCCGGTGCTGGCCAACGCCCTCGACGCCGGTGGCGAGTACGCCTTCCGGATCCGCGGCGAAGAGCACATGTGGACCCCGGAGGCGATCTCCAAGCTGCAGCATTCCACCCGCTCCGGCCAGTACGACACGTACAAGGAGTACGCCAAGATCATCAACGACCAGAGCAAGCGCCACATGACCCTGCGCGGCCTGTTCGACCTCAAGCCCGTCGGCGCCCCGGTGCCGCTGGACGAGGTCGAGCCCGCCAAGGAGATCGTCAAGCGTTTCGCCACCGGCGCGATGTCCCTCGGCTCCATCTCCACCGAAGCCCACTCGACCCTCGCCGTGGCGATGAACCGCATCGGCGGCAAGTCGAACACCGGTGAAGGCGGCGAAGACCCGAAGCGTTTCATCCCGATCTCCAAGGATTCGTCCCTGGCCGAGGTGATCGGCGCCAGCCGCGTCGAGCGCGACATCCCGCTGAAGGCCGGCGACAGCCTGCGTTCGTCGATCAAGCAGGTGGCTTCCGGCCGTTTCGGCGTGACCACCGAGTACCTGGTCAATGCCGACCAGATCCAGATCAAGATGGCCCAGGGCGCCAAGCCCGGCGAGGGCGGCCAGCTGCCCGGCCACAAGGTCTCCGAGTACATCGGCTTCCTGCGTCACTCGGTGCCGGGCGTCGGGCTGATCTCGCCGCCGCCGCACCACGACATCTACTCGATCGAAGATCTGGCCCAGCTGATCCACGACCTGAAGAACACCAACCCGGTGGCCGACATCTCGGTCAAGCTGGTGTCCGAAGTGGGCGTCGGCACGGTTGCCGCCGGTGTCGCCAAGGCCAAGGCCGACCACGTGGTGATCGCCGGTCACGACGGCGGCACGGGCGCGTCGCCCCTGTCGTCGGTTAAGCACGCCGGTTCGCCGTGGGAACTCGGCCTCGCCGAAACCCAGCAGACCCTGGTCCTCAACCGCCTGCGCAGCCGCATCCGCGTGCAGGTCGACGGCCAGATCAAGACCGGTCGCGACGTCGTCATCGGCGCGCTGCTGGGCGCCGACGAGTTCGGCTTCGCTACCGCGCCGCTGGTCGTCGAAGGCTGCATCATGATGCGCAAGTGCCACCTGAACACCTGCCCGGTGGGTGTCGCCACGCAAGACCCGACCCTGCGCAAGCGCTTCTCCGGCCAGCCGGAGCACGTGGTCAACTACTTCTTCTTCGTCGCCGAGGAAGTGCGCGAGCTGATGGCCGAGCTGGGCATCCGCAAGTTCGAAGACCTCATCGGCCGTGCCGACCTCCTCGACATGAAGGCTGGCATCGAGCACTGGAAGGCCAGCGGCCTCGACTACAGCCGCATCTTCCACCTGCCGAACGTGCCGGCCGACGTGCCGCGCATCCACACCGAGACCCAGGACCACAACCTGGCCAAGGCCCTCGACCACCAGCTCATCGAGCTGGCCAAGCCGGCCCTCGAGCGTGGTGAGAAGGTCTCCTTCGAGGTGCCGGTGCGCAACGTCAACCGCACCGTCGGCACCATGCTGTCGGGCCGCTTCGCCGCCAAGTACGGCCACGCCGGCCTGCCGGACGACACCGTGCATGTCCGCCTGAACGGCACCGCCGGCCAGAGCTTCGGCGCCTTCCTGTCCCGCGGCCTCACGCTCGAGCTCGTCGGTGAAGGCAACGACTACGTGGGCAAGGGCCTCTCCGGTGGCCGCATCGTCGTGCGCCCGGCGCCCGGCTTCAAGTGCGACACCTCGTCCAACATCATCATCGGCAACACCGTGCTCTACGGTGCCACCGAAGGTGAAGCCTACTTCGCCGGCGTCGGCGGCGAGCGTTTCGCCGTGCGCAACTCCGGTGCGACCGCGGTTGTCGAGGGCGTGGGTGACCACGGCTGCGAATACATGACCGGCGGCACCGTGGTGGTGCTCGGCATGACCGGCCGCAACTTCGCGGCAGGCATGTCCGGTGGCGTTGCCTACGTCTTCGACGAAGAGGGCACTTTCGAGTCCCGCTGCAACATGGCCCAGGTGGCCCTGGAGCCGGTCGAGGAGGAGATCGAGGCACGCAAGGGCACCGAGGCCGGCGACGACCTCGAATCCCACGGTCGTGTCGACGTCCGCCACCTGGGCATGGCCGACGAAGCCCTGCTCAAGATGCTGGTCGAGCGCCACGCCACCTACACCGGCAGCGAGCGCGCCAAGGCTATCCTCGCCGACTGGGCCAACGCCCGCGGCAAGTTCGTCAAGGTGATGCCGCACGAATACCGTCGCGCGCTGGCCGAGCAGGCCGCGCAACAACAGAAAGAACTGGAGGCCGCGTAACATGGGCAAGCCAACTGGATTCCTCGAATACGAGCGCCTCTCCGAGGCCTACGCTCCGGTCGAGCAGCGTCTCACGCACTACAAGGAGTTCGTCGTCACCCTGAGCGACGAAGAAGCCGCCAAGCAGGGGGCGCGCTGCATGGACTGCGGCATTCCCTTCTGCAACAACGGCTGCCCGGTGAACAACATCATTCCCGACTGGAATGACCTGGTTTACCGCGGCAACTGGAAGGAGGCGATCGAGGTTCTGCACTCGACCAACAACTTCCCCGACTTCACCGGCCGCATCTGCCCGGCGCCCTGCGAAGCCGCCTGTACGCTGAACATCAACACCGACGCGGTCGGCATCAAGTCGATCGAGCACGCGATCATCGACAAGGCCTGGGCCAACGGCTGGGTCGTGCCGCAGCCGTCCGACACCAAGACCGGCAAGAAGATCGCCATCGTCGGTTCCGGCCCCGCCGGCCTGGCGGCGGCCCAGCAGCTCGCCCGCGTCGGCCACGACGTCACGGTGTTCGAGAAGAGCAGCCGCATCGGCGGCCTGCTTGGCTTCGGCATCCCGGACTTCAAGCTCGACAAGTCGGTCATCGACCGCCGCGTCGAGCAGATGCAGGCCGAAGGCGTCACCTTCAAGACCAAGGTGCTGATCGGCGACAAGAACCTGCCGGCCGGCATCAACAACGATGCCACCGAAACCATCTCGGCCGACCAGCTGAAGGCGGATTTCGACGCGGTGATCCTCGCCGCCGGCTCCGAAGTGCCCCGCGACCTGCCGGTCCCGGGCCGTGAGCTGAAGGGCATCCACGCTGCGCTCGAATTCCTGATCCCCCAGAACAAGGAAGTCCAGCAGGGCATCGCCAACCCGATCAACGTCAAGGGCAAGCACGTCGTCGTGATCGGCGGCGGTGACACCGGCTCCGACTGCGTCGGCACCTCCAACCGCCACGGCGCCGCCTCGGTCACCCAGTTCGAGCTGATGCCGATGCCGCCCGAGCAGGAGAACAAGTCCCTCACCTGGCCCAACTGGCCCTACAAGCTGCGCACCTCTTCGTCCCATGAAGAAGGCTGCAGCCGCGATTTCGCGGTGGCTACCAAGGGCTTCGTGGATGACGGCCAGGGTAACGTCAAGGCCCTCAAGGCGATCCGCCTCGACTGGAAGGACGGCAAGATGGCCGAGGTCGCCGGCTCCGAGTTCGAGATCCCCTGCGATGCGGCCTTCCTGGCGATGGGCTTCACCAACCCGGTGGGTTCGCTGCTGGAAGCCTTCGGTGTCGACAAGGACGCCCGCAACAACGCCAAGGCCACCACCGACGGCGAGGGCTGCTACCGCACCAACGTCGACAAGGTCTTCGCCGCCGGCGACGTGCGCCGTGGCCAGTCGCTGGTGGTGTGGGCGATCCGCGAAGGCCGCCAGGCCGCCCGCGAGGTCGACGCCTTCCTGATGGGGTCGTCGCTGCTGCCGCGCTGAGCACAGTTTCGTCTCTCATCAACAAGAAGCCCGGGTCTCCCCCGGGCTTTTTTTATCCTTAAATCTGACGGCGGGCAGGCTGATTGCATCTTGCAGAATGCAAATAAGTTATCCATAAAGATTTTATGTATAATTTTTTACAGTTATTGTTCTGCAAGGATACGAAGCCTGCCGTGCCGGGCGTAGAGCCGGGTGAGGCGAGGCGCCGCCGCCATGATCGCCGAACCTAGTCTCCATGCCGCCGTGCGCAGCGCGTTTGCGGCCCTCTCCCAGGCCGTGCGCCTCCTCAAGGTCGCCTTTCCTCCGGGCGCGCCCCAAGCCGTCCAGCGTCTCGTCGCCTACCGCGCGGAGGGGGAGGAGGCCGTCTGCGGCCCGCTGCGCTATCGGGTGCAATGCCTCGGCGATGACGATAGCCTGGCACTGAAGGACATCCAGGGCCTGCCGGTGGGGCTCTCGATCGGTGACGACGCGGGCTGCTGCCGCTGGGTGTGCGGGGTCGTCACGGGCGTCGAGCAGCTCCTGTCCGACGGCGCCGCCACGGTCTTCGAGCTGCACCTCGAGGACGCCCTGGGCATCCTCGCCCACCGCAAGACCTGGCGGGTCTTTCGCGAGCTCTCGGTCGTGCAGATCACCGAGCAGATTCTCGACGAGCATCGGCAGGCCAACCGCATTCTCGCCGCTGCCTTCCACTTTGCCGTCGACGGCCTCCAGGGGCGCTACCCGGCGCGGGCCTTCACGCTGCAGGCTGGCGAGAGCGATGCCGCCTTCCTCACCCGGCTGTGGGCCCAGGAGGGTATTGCCTGGCATTTCCGCTGCAGCTGGGACGATGG
>JAKLLM010000245.1 GCA_023150125.1 Zoogloea sp. | reverse complement strand
GGACGACAACGAGTTCATCCTGCTCCACGTACCCGAACTCCTCAAGGCCCGCTGACCGGAGACCGCCATGCCCACCAAGCACCTGACCAAACTCGCCGGCGCCCTCGCCCTGGCCACCCTGAGCCTCACCGCCCAGGCCGAAGACGCCACGCTGGACGTCTACCTCGCCCGCCACGGGCAGACCGCCTGGAACCTGGAGAAGCGCCTGCAGGGCGCCACCGACAACGCCCTCAACGACACCGGCAAGGCCCAGGCCCGCCAGCTGGGCGAAAAGCTGAAGGGCGTGAGCTTCTCGGCCATCTACACCAGCAGCCTCGCCCGGGCCCTAGAGACCGCCGCCCTTGCCGTGCCGGAGATCGCCGCCACACCGCTGCCGGCCCTGGCCGAGCGCAGCTTCGGCAAGTTCGAGGGCATGTTCGAGGACGGCCGCGACGCTGCCCTGAGCGACGAGTTCAAGCGCCGCGCCGGCAACCCGGACGACGGGCTGGACGGCGGCGAATCCCTCAACAGTCAGGCCCGCCGGGTCGCAAGCGCCATCGAGCAGATCCGCAGCCGGCAGGCCACAGGAAGCGTGCTGGTCGTCAGCCACGGCGGCGTCACGCCACTGATCATGGCCCACCTGCTGCAACTGCCGGCCAGCGAGGCCAGCGCACGCATCAAGCAGGCCAACGACGAGGTCTACCTCGTCCGCCTGCGCGGCCAGCAAGTGCCGCAGGTCTGGAAACTGATCGGCAAGGAGAGCCTGGAACAGCTCTGACGCACCGCCGCCCTGCGTCGCACCGCAGCCCTGACGCGGCCCACCCCGCGCCAGGGCCTTTTTGCGTTCAGGCCAGGCGCTCCAGACAACCCGGCACGGCATCGAGGAGGCGAGCCAGAGTCAGCCCGGCCGGGGCCCGCATCAAGGCCCGGCTCCGCGCACAGCCGTCAGCCGGCCGCGGCACCTCGGCGATAGGCTAGAATCGGCGGCCGTGCCCGGGCAGATCATGCCCATCACCCCATCAGGAGAACACCATGAGCATCCGCATCATCGCCCGCTTCATCGCCCGCCCCGACGCCATCGACGCCCTGCGCGCCGAATGCCTGGCCATGCTCGAGCCGACCCGCAAGGAAACCGGCTGCATCCGCTACGAGCTGCTCGCCAACACCGCCAACCCGGCCGAATTCACCTTTGTCGAGGAATGGGCCGACCAGGCCGCCATCGACGCCCACATGGCCACACCGCACCTCAAGGCCGTCGTCGCCAACACCCAGCCCCTGCTGGTCGAACCCCTCGACGTGCGCTTCTACACCCTCGCCTGAACACCCCGGCCCGGAGCGGATGCCGGCAGCAGCCGGCCCCGTCCGCGTTAACCGGGCTGCAGCCTTGGCGTCGCCGGGCTGTCATCCAGGGCCCCTAGCATCGCGATGGAAGCCGGTTTCGGCCGGCAGCGATCAGCCCTGGAGCAGAGCATGCACATCGTCGAAACAACCCTGAGGCAAGCCTGGCAGCGCCTCTTCGGCCCCGAGCTCACCGCATTTCTGGTGGACGACGAGTGGCCGTCGCTGCTGTTCGTCCCCGACCTCGACACCTCCCGCCCCGACCCCGCCGGCACCAACGAAAACGCCGCCTGGCCCGAAGACGGAACCGAGGCGGCGCTCGCGGCCTGAAGCCACCGCAGCAACGCGGCGGCGGGCTCACCCGCTTACCAGTGGGTTTCCCGGTCCGGCGTCGCGGTGATCTTGTGGATCGTCAGGTCGGCGCCCTCGAACTCCTCCTCCGGGTCGAGGCGGATGCCCACCAGGGTCTTCAGCGTGCCGTACACGATGGTGCCACCGGCCAGCGCCACCACGACGGCCGCCACGGTGCCGATGAGCTGGGACACCAAGCTCACGCCCCCCATCCCGCCCAGCGCCTGGGTGCCGAAGACTCCCGCCGCCAGCCCGCCCCACACACCGCACAGCCCGTGCAGCGGCCACACACCCAGCACGTCGTCGATCTTCCAGCGGTTCTGGGTGATCGTGAACAGCTGCACGAACAGGCCACCGGCGATCAGCCCGGTGATGAGCGCACCAACCGGGTGCATCAGGTCCGAGCCCGCACACACCGCCACCAGGCCAGCCAGCGGCCCGTTGTGGATGAAGCCCGGGTCGTTCTTGCCCAGCACCATCGCCGCCAGCGTGCCGCCCACCATCGCCATCAGCGAGTTGAGCGCCACCAGCCCGCTCACCTTGTCGAGGGTCTGGGCCGACATCACGTTGAAGCCGAACCAGCCCACCGTGAGGATCCACGCGCCGAGGGCCAGGAAGGGGATGTTGGAAGGCGGGTGGGCCGACACGCTGCCCTCCTTGGTGTAGCGTCCGCGCCGGGCGCCCAGCAGCAGCACCGCCGGCAGCGCGATCCAGCCGCCCATCGCGTGCACCACCACCGAGCCGGCGAAGTCATGGAACTTGGCACCGAAGGTGGCCTCCAGCCAGGGCTGCAGGCCGAAGTTGTCGTTCCAGGCGATCCCCTCGAAGAAGGGGTAAACAAAGCCCACCAACATGAAGGTGGCGATGCTCTGGGGGTGGAACCGGGCCCGCTCGGCGATGCCGCCCGAGATGATCGCCGGGATCGCCGCAGCGAAGGTCAGGAGGAAGAAGAACTTCACCATCTCGTAGCCGCTCTTCTGGGACAGCACCTCGGCGCTGGAAAAGAAGTGGGCCCCGTAGGCGATGGTGTAGCCGATGAAGAAATAGGCGATCGCGGAAACGCAGAAATCCGTCAGGATCTTGACCAGGGCATTGACCTGGTTCTTCTTGCGCACCGTGCCCACCTCGAGGAAGGCAAAGCCTGCGTGCATGGCCAGCACCATGATGGCACCGAGCAGGACGAAGACCACATTGCTGGCGTGACTGACTTGCTCCATTTTGGGCTCCAGATTCGAAGCGCGGCACCAAGCAAGTGCCGCGCCAGATCAAGAAAGCCCACAAAACCCTTAAATATCAGTCTCTTGAAAACCCACTCCCGGAGCAAGCCCGCACCACGAACGTGCGCCGCAGCCGCCCACGCACCAATAGGAGGCACACTACCGGCCTCCGCGCCCCATCACCAGGCATTCTCGACCGCAATCTGCGCCGGCGCCGCCAGCCGGCTGAGCCGAAACCCCCGCTCCATCAGCGCCTTGTGGCAGTCACGCACCATCTCGGGGCTCCCGCAGATCATCACCCGCGATTCATCCAGGCCCAGGGGCAGGCCCACCGCCGCCTCCAGCCGCCCGTCGCGGATCAGCTCGGGGATGCGCGCCTGCAGGGCCCCGGCGTGCGCCTCGCGGGTCACCACCGGCTGGTAGATCAGCTTGTGGCCGTGCTCGGCCCACAGGGGGTGGTCGCGCAGCGCGGCGATCTCGTCGCGGTAGGCCAGGTCGACGGCCTCCCGGGCGCCGTGCACCAAAATCAGGTGCTCGAAGCGCTGCCAGGTCGTCTCGTCCTGCAGGATCGCCAGGTAGGGCGCCAGGCCCGTGCCGGTGCCCAGCATCCACAGGTCACGGCCATCGGCGAAGCGGTTGGTGGTGAAGAAGCCGTTGGGCTTCCGTTCGATCATCAGGCTGTCCCCCACCTTCAGATCGACCAGCTGCGAGGTGAAGGCCCCGCCCGGCACCAGGATCGAGTAGAACTCCAGGTAGTCGTCCCAGGTGGCCGACGCCATCGAATAGGCCCGCCACACCGGCACCCCGTCGGCATTGACGCGCCCCAGCCGCGCAAACTGCCCCGGCACGAATCGGAACCCCGCCTCCCGCTCGATGCGGAACGACAACAAGCGCGGGCTCCAGCGCCGCACCCACAGGATGCGGGCGGAAACGAACCTGTCTTCAGCGTCCATGTGTTCCTCCTTGGCCCGGGCTCAGCCATCGTCGCCCGTGAAAACGCGCCCGGCGACCGTGCACCAGCCAAGCACCTCCCCCCCGCCTTCAACCCACAAACGGGTTGCACACCTTGAGACCGCCCAGCACCAGGCCATCCCGCAGGTCTTCGGTGTATAGCACCGCCGCTTCGGCATTTTGAGCCGCCGCGCAGATCAGGGCATCGTAAAGCGACAGCTGGTAGCGCTCCGCCAGATCCAGCGCCCCTTGGTGGGTATCCAGCGCCAGGGGCATGACCTCGCAAAACGCCTTGACGGCATCGAGGAGCTCCCGCACCTCCGGCCAAGGCCGCTTCAGCTTGCACCGGCATACCGACGCTGCCTCGTCCAACACCTGCACGCTGACGACGCCCCCTTCCGCAAGAAGGGCCTCGGCCCTGTCTGCCTTGCACTCATCGGCAGACAGCAAATAAAGCAGCACGTTCGTGTCGAAGAACACCCGCCCCATCGGCTCAGCCCTGGCGGTCGGCTTCGTGGGCCTCCAGCCGGTCGAAACGGAAATCCGCCGGCAGGCGGCCCCGCAGGCGACGCAGCCGGGTCAGAAGGGCTTCCGGTGACGCCTTGCGGGCGACCTCCAGGCTTCGCTCCCCCACCACGTGCAGCTCCACTTCTTCCCCCTCCTTCAGATCGAGGGCTTGGACAACCGCGGCGGGAAGCCTGACGGCCAGTGAATTACCCCACTTGGCGACTTGCATGATCACGCTGCGGATGAATATATACTTGCCAAAAAATATACCCGCCCTGTCCAGATGAAGCGAGGCCTTCCCCCCGGGCCGACCACCCCGCCCGGCCCCGGCCTTGAGCCTCCGAACGTCGAGCTCGCCCCGCCGAGCCCCGAACACGACGCTCCGGAACGTCGAACTCGCCCCTCCGAACCCCGAGGACGACTTGCCGAACCCCGAACAGGACGTTCCGAACGTCGAACACGACCTTCTGAACCCCGAACATGACCTTCCACGCGTCGAACTCGACCCTCCGAACCCCGAGCACGACCTGCCGAACGTCGAACCGGACCTACCGAACCCCGAACAGCCCCTTCCGAAGCTCGAGCCCCCGCCTCACCCCGCCCCGGCCGACCTGGGCCGGCTCGGGGCGAAGGCCCGGCGCAGCTCAGGCCGCGGTGTCGTCGTCGCTCCTGGGTTT
>JAKLLM010000244.1 GCA_023150125.1 Zoogloea sp. | reverse complement strand
ATGTCCGGCACGTCCTTCGCGGGGGTCGAATCCTTCGCGATGAACAGCACCACCGCCTCGCCGGGGCGGGAATAGCTGCGCAGGATGTCCACGTGGGGCACCTCCTGCAGCTTCTTCTCGATGCGGTCGGTGACCTGCTCCTCGACCTCCCGGGCCGAGGCACCGGGCCAGTCGGCCCGCACCACCATCACCTTGAAGGTGAAGGGCGGGTCTTCGGACTGGCCGAGCTTCTGGTAGGACATCACGCCGACGATCGCCAGCGCGACGATCAGGTAGCGGATCAGCGGCTGGTGGGCGAGCGCCCACTCGGACAGGTTGAAGCGCTTCACGACGCAGCCCCCGGGCGGACCGCCACCGGCGCCGCCGCCGGCCGGGCCGGCGCCACGGGCCGCAGGGCCTGGCCGGCGACGATCTTGTGCACGCCCGCG
Source organism: Zoogloea sp. (assembly GCA_023150125.1). GTDB lineage: Bacteria > Pseudomonadota > Gammaproteobacteria > Burkholderiales > Rhodocyclaceae > Zoogloea. Next base: position 4,592 of record JAKLLM010000244.1, on the reverse strand, counting down.
GCGGCGATGGTCTCACCGGCCTGCAGGCCGGCGGAGACGAGCGCGCCGTCCTCGCGGTACTGGCGCACCGTCACCTTGCGCAGCACCGGCTTGACCAGCTCGCCCTCGGCCTGCATCACCCACACCGCGCTGGCCCCCTCACGCTCGAACACCGCGGTGGACGGCACCAGCAGGCCGCCGGCCCCGCTGGCCGCATCGGCCAGGATCACGTTGGCGGTCATGCCCAGCTGCAGCGCCGGCAGCGGGTCGACGATGCTCACCCGCACCGCGTAGGTGCGCGTGGCGGCGTCGGCGCTGGGGGCGATCTCGCGCACCCGGCCGGCAAGGGCCACGTCCGGCTGGGTCCACAGCCGCACCTCGACCCGCCCGGCCTTCTTGAGCTCGCCGATGCGGCTCTCCGGCACTGCGATCAACACCTCCCGCTCCCCGTCGCGGGCCAGCTTCATCACCACCGCCGAATCCTTCACCACCTGCCCCACCTCGGCCCCCACCGCGGTGATGACCCCCGGCTGGTCGGCGACCAGGCTCGTGTAGCCCGCCTGGCGGCCCGCCACGCTGGCCTGGGCGCGGGCCTGCTCGACCCGCGCCGTCGCCGAGCGGAAGGCGGTCTCCTTGGCGTCCAGCACGCTGCGGCTGACGAAATTCTTCGCCACCAGGTCGCGGTAGCGCAGCACCTCGGCCCGGGCGTAGGCAAACTCGTTCTCGGCCGCCGCCAGCTGGGCCCGCGCCGCCTCGGCGTTGAGCCCCGCATCGGCCGGGTCGAGCCGCGCCAGCACCTGGCCCGGCTTCACCACCGCCCCCACATCCACCCGCCGCTCGACGATCTTGCCGCCGATCCGGAAGGCCAGGTCGGATTCATAGCGCGCCCGGACCTCGCCCGTGTAGAGCGCGATCGGCGCCACCTGGGCCGGCGCCAGCGTGAACACCACGACCGGCCGCGGCGCCTCCACCACGGGTTCGGGCTTCGAACAGGCGGCGAGGAGGCCGAGGGCAATGACTGAGGCAAGGAGGGTCCGTGTGTTCATCGGGGTTCCTGAGTGTCGGCGGCCCCCAGGCCGCGCAGGATGAAGTCGAAATAGATCTCGAAGTAGTGCTCGGGCAAGGGCCGGCCCGGCATGCCGCCAACCATCGAGTGCTGCAGGACGGATTGCATCAGGAGCGGGTGGAAGACCATCTGGCGCAGCGCCTCCGGGCTCCCCGGGCGGAACACGCCGCGGGCGATGCCGGCCTCGATGACCTGGCGGAGCAGCGCGCTCCAGCGCCCGATCACCGCCTCGTTGAAATAGGCCGCCACCTCCGGGAAGTTGCCGGCCTCGGAGATCATCAGCTTGCAGGTGCCACCCAGCGGCGTGGCACCGAAGCACTCCCACCACTCCACCAGCAGCTCGCGCAGCAGCCGCGCCGGGTCGCCCAGCTGCGCCTCGACGCGGGCTTCGCTGGCCTCGATCAGCGGCAGCACCGACTCCTCGATGACCGCCCGGAACAGCGCCTCCTTGCTGTCGAAGTAAAGGTAGAGCGTGCCCTTCGAGACACCCGCCCGCGCCGCCACGTCGTCGAGGCGGGTAGCCGCAAAGCCCTTCTCGACGAACAGCGCGAGGGCTGCCGCGGCCAGTTCGGCGGGGCGCGCCTCCTTGCGACGCTGGCGGGACGAGGCGCTGCCTGGATCCATGGAAATCTCACTGACTGACCGGTTGGTCAGTAATTTATGCAGATCCGCCCCGCCTGTAAATAGACAGAGACCATGCCGCGCCGCGGATCAACGCGCGGGGCCGCGGCTCGCATCTCCCCCGCCGCGCCGGCCGCCACACAAAAAATCACAAAACCCGAAAAATGTCACGACTTGAAAACATTACAAGTTGACATGGAAAATTTACCTGGAAGCGCTAACCTCACATCCCATCCGAATCCGGCAGGAGCTCCGCCATGCACGCTTTCAAGCAGGACGACACCCCCCAACCCGCGCCAGGCCGGCGCAATTTCCTCATCGGCGCCCCCGCCTGCCTCCTGGCGCTGGGCAGCCTTTCCACCGGCACCCGGGCCGCCGCAGCGCCACACACACTGGCGCCCCTGCCCTACCCCATCGACGGCCTCGACCCCGTGCTGTCGGCCAACACCCTCGGCTATCACCACGGCAAGCATCACAAGGGCTACGTGGACAACCTCAACCGCCTTCTGGCCGGCACCGAGCTGGCCGGGCAGCCCCTCGAGACCGTCATCCTCCGCACCGCCGGCCAGGCCGCCCAGGCGGCCGTCTTCAACAACGCGGCCCAGGTGTGGAACCACAATTTCTACTGGCAGAGCCTGCGCCCCCGGGGCGGCGGCGAACCGCCGGCCGAGCTTGCACGCCGCCTCGACGAGGCCTTCGGCAGCGTCGCCGCCTGCAAGAAAGAGTTCGCCGCGGCGGCCATGGCGCAGTTCGGCAGCGGCTGGGCCTGGCTGGTGGCCGACGGCGAACGCCTGCGGGTGGTCAAGACGAGCAATGCCGAGCTCCCGCTCACCCAGGGCCTGCGCCCGCTGCTCACCGTCGACGTGTGGGAACATGCCTATTACATCGACTACCAGAACCGCCGCGGCGACTACGCCAACGCCGTCCTCGACCGGCTGATCAACTGGGAGTTCGCCCTCGAAAACCTGCACCGGCACGCCTGAGCCCCGGCGCCGGGTCTAGAGTCAAGGCATCGCCCCCGCCGGGGCGGCCGATTCCATCGGGAGCCCGGCCATGTCGAAGCACGAATTCCCCCTGTCCGGCGTCCACGCCCTGCTCGAGCCGGGGCCGGTCGTCCTGCTGAGCAGTGCGGCCGCTGGCCGGGCCAACGTGATGACCCAGTCCTGGCACACCATGCTCGAGTTCGAGCCGCCGCTGGTCGCCTGCGTCATCAGCAGCCGCAACCACAGCTTCGCCGCCATCGACGCCACCGGCGAGTGCGTCATCAACCTCCCCGGCGCCGCGCTGGCCGACGCCGTCGTCGGCTGCGGCAATTCCTCCGGCGCCGACCTCGACAAGTTCGCCGCCTTCGGCCTCAGCCCCGAGCCCGCACGACACGTCGGCGCGCCGCTGATCCGCGAATGCTTCGCCAGCCTCGAATGCCGGCTTGTCGACCGCAGCCTGGTGGCCCGCTACGGGCTCTTCATCTTCGAGGTCGTTGCGGCCTGGGACGACCCCGCGCTGCCCCACGAACCCACCCTGCACCACCGCAGCTACGGCGAGTTCATGCTCTCGGGCCCCGGCATCACCCTGCCGTCGCGGGCCCGATGAACACCCCGACCCTCCTGCTGGGCGCCTTCGACCGGCACAACTTCGGCGACCTGCTGTTCCCCCACATTGCCGCTGCCCTGCTGCCGGGCAGCAGGCTGATCTTCGCGGCCTCGCCGAACGCGACCTGCGCCCCTTCGGCGGCCACCGCACCCACGCCCTCGCCCGCCTCGCCGCCGAGCTCGGCAACATGCCCGTGCGCCTCATCCACGTGGGCGGCGAGATCCTCACCTGCGAAGCCTGGCACGCCGCGCTGATGCTGCAGCCACCGGCCGAGGTTCCGGCCCTGGTCGCCCGCCTCGACGCCCATCCGGCCGAGCGCCAGGCCTGGGCCCACGCCACCCTCGGCCTCGCCAGCCACGCCCCTTATGTGGTGGGGCGGCGGCTGTTCCCCAGGGCGCAATTGATCCATGCCGGCGTTGGCGGCGCGGGCCTGCAGCACAGCCCGCCAGCGCTGCGCGACGCGGTGATCGAGGCACTCGGCGAGGCCGACATGGTCAGCGTGCGCGACCGCCAGACCCTCGCCCAGCTCCACGCCGCCGGCATCCCGGCCCACCTTCTGCCCGACCCGGCGGTGCTGACCGCCGAGTGCTTCGGGCCGACCATCGCCGCCCACGCCCACCGGGGCGAGGTCGCCGCCATCGGCCAGCGCTTTCCCCGCGGCTACCTCGCCGTGCAGCTCAGCGCCGACTTCGGCGACGACGCAACCCTCGACACCCTCGCAGCACAACTCGGCGAGGCCGCCGCGGCCTGCGATTGCGGCATCGTGCTGTTCCGCGCCGGCAGCGCCCCCTGGCACGACACGCTCGACTGCCTCGAGCGCCTCGCCAGCCGGCTGGCGCCTGCCACGGCGCAGGTCTTCCGGTCGCTCCAGCTGTGGGACATCTGCGCGCTGATCGCCGGCAGCCGAGGCTACTGCGGCAGCAGCCTGCACGGGCGCATCGTCGCCACCGCCTTCGCCCGGCCGCGCCTCAACGTACTGCCACCGCAGAGCGGCGAACCGGGCAAGGTCCAGGCCTACATCGAGAGCTGGGAAGCCCCGGCGCTGCCCGCCACGGCCCCGGTCGGCATGCTCGCGGCACGGTTCGGCGAGGCCCTGGCCGCCGAGCCGGCCAGCCTGCGCAGCGCCGCCGGCGCCCTCGCCGACCGCTACCGGCGCAGCTTCGCTGCCTACCTGCCCCGGCCGGGCCGTCATTAAAGAAGGCTATGTCACCGTTGCCTGTGGAACCGGACTCTCAATGAGCTGTCTGTATGTACAGCAAAAACAGAGTCTGGAGGCTTGCGATGAAAGCGCTTGATTTCCAACGTCTCCTGAACGCCTTGAAGCGACTGTCGCATT
>JAKLLM010000243.1 GCA_023150125.1 Zoogloea sp. | reverse complement strand
CAGCCGCCCGAGAAATCCGCCACCGGGCGCTCGAGGTCGGCCCCGGTGAAGCCCAGGCCGTCCATCAGCGCGGCGGCGCGGGCGCGGGCCGCGTAGCCGCCGATCTCCTGCAGGTGGCCGTGGAGGTGGCCGATCTCCTCGCCGTCGTGGGCGGCCTCGGCCTTTTCGAGCCCGGCCTCGACGCGGCGCAGCTCGGCGTCGCCGTCGAGCACGTACTCGATGGCCGGGCGGGGCAGGGCCGGGGTTTCCTGGGCCACGTGGGCGATCACCCACGAGGCGGGCATCTCGAGGTCGCCGGAATCCTGGTGCAGCTCGCCGCGGAGCAGGCCGAACAGGCTGGACTTGCCGCAGCCGTTGGCGCCGGTGAGGCCGACCTTCCAGCCGGGGTGGATCTGCAGGCTGGCGCCTTCGATGAGGGTCTTGACGCCACGGGCGAGGCGGAGGTTGCGGAACTGGATCACGGCGGCAGGAAAGCGGGCGGGAAATCCGGTATTGTAAGCGGTTCCATCCCAGCAAGCCCTGCCGTGCCATGCGTCGAAGCCGTCTGTTTCGCCTCTTTCCGCTCTCCAGCCTCGCCACCCTGATGTTCGCGCTGCCGCCGGCCGGCCTTGCCCGGGCCGACGAGGCGCCGGTGCCGGACCTGGCCCGCGCCGCGGCGCTGCATTCCGAGGCCGCGGCGATCCGCGAGGCGGCCACGCTGCGCTTCTCCGACGAGGAGATCGCCTGCTATGCGCGCTTCCTGGTAAACCGCTGCATCGACCAGGCCCGCGCGCGGCGGGTCGAGTCGATCCGCCAGGCGCGGGCCCTCGACACCGAGGCCGACGCGATCGAGCTGGCCGAGAAGAACCGCCGCTTCACCGAACGCATGGAAGAGCAGGCCGCTAACGCCCCGCAAAAGGCCGTCGAGCGGGCCGAACTTGAGGCGAAGAACCGGGCCGACAGCGAGGCACGCCTGCGCCAGCTGTCCGAGAAGGACGCCGAGCGCGTGAAGCGCGAGCAGGATGCCAAGACCCGCGGCATGCTGGAGGCCGAGGCGCGCCACCGCCACGAGGCCGAGCAGGCCCGCCGCCGCGCCGATGAGGCTGCCGCCGCTGCCCAGCGTGCCGAGCAGGCCCGGAGCGACCGCGAGGACTACGACGAGCGCGCCCGCAAGGCCGCCGAGAAGAAGGCCGAGCAGGAGAAGAAGAACGCCGCGGGCGGCAAGCCGGCCGCAGCCGATTCCCTGCTGCCTGCAAAGTAATCCTCAGCCGCCCGGCCGGCGGTATTCGTCGTCCACCCACGCCCCGGCGCTCCTGGCGTTGAGCTTGAAGTCGGGGCGCACCCGCACCCGGGCGATCTCGTCGCCGAACTCGTCGAAGGCGCTGAGGTGCGCGTAGGGCTCGTAGTCGTCGGGCACGATGTCGAGGCGCACCTCGACGCGGCCGGCGTCGGTGCTCACCGTCACGCGCTTGTGCAGCGTGGCGTGCAGCTGCTGCTCGTGGCGGCGCAGCACCTCGGAGGCGGTCTTGACCAGGGTGTTGAAGGCCGACGGGTCGAGGGGCTTGGGGTTCTTCTTGTCGCGGCCCATCGTCCACGGGCCCACCAGCGCGGGCTCGGATTCGCCGTCCTTCAGCATCTCCACGGCCCAGCCGTCGTCGTCTTCGTTCTTGATCACGCGGGCCGTCCAGCCGTCGTCGCGCCACAGGCGGTCTTCGGTGATGCGGGTCGGCAGGTCGTCGGCGGTTTCGTCGGGGTGCATTGCAGCTTCGGTCGGGCAGAAAGGCGGAGGATTCTAGCCCAGAGTCTGCCGGCGCTCAGGTGTCGGCGTTGTTCACCGTCCAGGCGAGGGCGTCTTCGAGGCGGTCGTTGCCCCAGAACAGTTCGCCGTCGGGGGTGATGAAGCTCGGCGCGCCAAACAGGCCCAGCTCGCCGGCCTTGGCGGTCTGGCGCTTGAGGGCGCGCTTGTTGTCGTCGCTGCCGGCCGCCTCGAGGAGCGCGTCGGCGGGCAGCCCGAGGCTCTCGAGGATGCTCCGGATCACCTGCGGGTCGGCGATGTCCCGGTCTTCGGCAAAGTTGGCGCGCATCACCGCGCGGGCGAAGTCGCCCATCCACGCCTCGTGGCTGCCCAGCAGCGCCACCCGGGCGGCGAGCAGGCCGCTGCGCGGAAAGCGCGACGGCATCTGGAAGGGCAGGCCATAGCCCTCGGCCAGCCGCGCCAGGTCGCGCCACATGTAGCGGCCCTTGGGCGGATAGATGTTGAAGGGCGAGTCGTTCCAGCCGAGGGCGAGGAACACCGGGCCGAGCAGGAAGGGCCGCCACGCCACCTCGACGCCGGCCTTGCGGGCGAGCGGCTCGATGCGCATGACCGACAGGTAGGAGTACGAGCTGGCGAATTCGAACCAGAACTCCAGCGTCTTGCTCATGGCGGGCTCCCTTGCGGTGGGGACGCTTCAGTCTAGCACCGCAAACGATCCGCGCTGTCCGGGCCGCCGGTGACCCGGCGGGGAGCTGGCTTGGGTGGGGGGCGGGGGGGATGTCCGGTGAGCGGCGCCCCCTCCCCGACAAGGGGAGGGCCGGGGAGGGGTTTGGCGGGGGCTCGCGGAGCTCCCGGGTGGTCCAGCGCGGCCTTACTTGCCGCCGAGCTTGCCGGCCACCACCAGCAGGATCACCGCGCCCACCACCGAGCCGATGAAGCCCGCGCCCTGGCCGGCCTGGTACAGCCCCAGGGCCTGGCCGCCGTAGGTGGCGGCCAGCGAGCCGCCGATGCCGAACAGGATGGTCTTGATCCAGCCCATCGCGTCGTCGCCGGGTTTGACGAAACGGGCGACGAGGCCCACGAGGAAGCCGATGACGAGGGTCGAGATGATGCCCATGATGCGCTCCTGCGGTGAAAGGCGGGCCTTCACTCTAGTCGCGGCGATCGGGCCGGGGTGTTAATAAATGTTGTCCGGGCCGTGCCCTTCCCGCCACGCCAGCACCCCCTCGGCGGCCCGGCGGCCGCTGGCGAAGCAGGCGGTGAGCAGGTAGCCGCCGGTGGGGGCTTCCCAGTCGAGCATCTCGCCGGCGCAGAACAGGCCGGGGCGGCCGCGCACCATCAGGTTCTCGTCGAGGGCCTCGAAGCGCAGGCCGCCGGCGGTGCTGATGGCCTCGTCGATGGGCCGCGGGGCGACCAGCACCACCGGCAGGGCCTTGATTGCGGCGGCGAGGCGGGCCGGGTCGGCCAGCTCGGCGGGGCTCAGGCATTCGCGCAGCAGGGCCATCTTGAGGCCGGCGATGCCGACCCGGCTCTGCAGGTGGCTGGCCAGCGAGCGGGCGCCGCGGGGGTGGGCGACCTCGGCCTGCACCCGCTCCAGGCTGCGCCCGGGGGCGAGGTCAATGAGCACGGTGGCGCGGCCGTCGCGGGCGATGCGCTCGCGGATGGCCGCCGACAGCGCATACACCAGGCTGCCCTCGAGGCCGTCGGCGCTCAGCATGGCCTCGCCGGGGCGCGGCGGGGCCGGGTCGCCGGCGAGCTGCAGAGTGATCGACTTGAGGGGCTGGCCGGCGAAGCGGCTGGCCAGGTGCTCGCTCCAGCCGGTGGCTTGCCCGGCCCGCGGCGAGGCCACCACGAAGCCGCAGTTGGCCGGCTGCAGGGGCGCGACATCCAGGCCGGCGGCGGCGAGCAGCGGCACCCACGCGCCGTCCGAGCCGAGCCGCGCCCAGCTGCCGCCACCGAGGGCCAGCAGGGTGGCGTCGGCGGAGTGGCTGGTCGGGCCGTCGGGGGTGGCGAACTGCAGGCGGCCGTCGTCGCCCCAGCCGGTCCACCGGTGGCGGGGGTGGAAGCGCACGCCGGCCGCGCGCAGGCGGGCCAGCCAGGCGCGCAGCAGCGGCGCCGCCTTCATCTCGGCCGGGAAGACCCGCCCCGAGCTGCCGACGAAGGTGCTCACTCCCAGCCCCTCGACCCAGGCCCGCAGTGCGTCCGGCCCGAAGGCCTGGAGCATCGGCTCGATCTGCGCCCGGCGGCTGCCGTAGCGCCCGGCGAAGGCCTCGAAGGCCTCCGAGTGGGTGATGTTGAGCCCGCCCTTGCCGGCCAGCAAAAACTTGCGGCCGACCGAGGGCATCGCGTCGAAGACGTCCACCTGCAGGCCGGCCGCGGCCAGGGTCTCGGCCGCCATCAGGCCGGCGGGGCCGCCCCCGACGATGGCGACATGGAAGGCGGAGGAGGCGGGGCTAAGGGCAGGCATGGCGGCGTGGAGCAGGTTGAAGGCAGGCGCGATTGTAGGGCCTCGCCCCGGGGAGAGTGGGGGCAATCGTGGGGGGATCGATCAAGGCCCGCCCGGTCTTGCGCATGTTTTGGGTGCGTGATCGGAGCTCGGAGCTGCGATGCCGGCACTCGAACCTGGGATGACGCAGCCTGGAGCCGCGATGAGCTCACTCGAAGCTGCGATGACGCATCTTTTAGGTGCGTCATCGCAGCTCGGACCTGCGACGTCGCAGCTTCAACCCGTGATGACCTCACTCGAAGTGACGATCGCGCACCTTTTTGATGCGTCATCGCCGCTCAGACCTGCGATGACCTCACTCAGACCTGCGATGACGCTGCTCCGAGTTAGGCTGACCCAGCAAAAAGCGGCGATCACCCACCGTGCCGATGGGCCATCGCCGCTCCGGGCTCTGCGGGGGCTGCGGCTCAGCGGGTGATCGGCACGCCGCCTTCGCCGCTGCCGAACACCGTGACACCTTCCTTCACGGTGCCCACCACGCGGATCTCGCCGAGCTTGTCGGCGGGGGTCTTGAGGGGGTTGGCGGAGAGCACCGCGAAGTCGGCCAGCTTGCCGGCGGCGATGCTGCCCTTCAGCTTCTCCTCGCCCAGTTGGCGGGCCGGCTGCAGGGTGAGGGCCTTGAGGGCGTCGAGGGGGGCGAGCTGCTGGTCCTCGCCCAGCGGGCGCTTGGCCGCGGCGGCCATCACCGCGAAGGGCGAGGGGTCGAGGCGGGCCGGGTCGGCGTGCAGCAGCACCGGCAGGCCGCGGGCCTGGGCGGCGGCGGCGGGGGCGAAGCGGGCGGCGCGCTCGGGGCCGAGGGT
>JAKLLM010000242.1 GCA_023150125.1 Zoogloea sp. | reverse complement strand
CCCGGCCCCGGCGCCCGTCGTGGCCGCGCCTGCCGCGGTTGCGGTTGCGCCCGCGCCGGCAGCCATGCCGGCGGCCGAGTCGGCCGATGGCCTCGACTGGAACATGCTCTTCGAGTCCGTGACCGGCACCCCGGTCGCCCCGCAGCCCGCCGTGTCGCTGCCGGCGACGGTCGCCGTGCCCGAGCCGGTCGTGATGCATCAGAGCGATGCCGAGCTCGCCAGCAAGACCCCCGAAGAAGTCATCAAGGCCGCCGTCGGCCGGCGTGCCACCGACAAGCCGGGCGCCACTGGGCCGGTGGGCCGGCGGGACACCGAAAAGCAGCGCGACAACTCGATCCGCGTCGACACCGCGCGCCTCGACCAGGTGCTCAACCTGTCGGGCGAGATCGGCCTCACCAAGAACCGCCTGAACGCCCTGCGTAGCGACATCCTCAACGGCCGCAACGACACCGAGACCCTGCACGCCCTCGACCTGGCGGTGAGCCAGCTCGACCTGCTGGTCTCCGACCTGCAGAACGCGGTCATGAAGACCCGGATGCAGCCCATCGGCCGGCTGTTCCAGAAATACCCGCGGATCGCCCGCGATCTGGCCCGCAACCTGGGCAAGGATGTCGAGCTGGTGCTGTCGGGCGAGGAGACCGAGATCGACAAGACGATGATCGAGGATCTGTCCGACCCGATCATCCACCTGATCCGCAATGCCGTGGACCACGGCGTCGAGGAGACGCAGGAACGCCTCATCAACGGCAAGCCCGAGAAATCCATCGTCCGCCTCGAGGCGCGCCAGGAGGGCGACCACATCGTGATCCTGGTGGCCGACGACGGCCGCGGCATGAACGCCGAGAAGCTGCGCGCCAAGGCAGTCGAGAAAGGCCTCATCACCGACGAAGAGGCCAACACCATGGACGAGCGCCAGAGCTACAACCTGGTGTTCCTGCCCGGCTTCTCGATGGCCAGCCAGATTTCCGACGTCTCCGGCCGCGGTGTCGGCATGGACGTGGTGCGCACCAACATCCAGAAGCTCAACGGCTCCATCGACATCCGCTCCAGCCTGGGCAAGGGCCCCACCTTCATCATCAGCCTGCCCCTCACGCTGGCGATCCTGCCGGTGCTGCTGGTGCGCCTGGGCGACCAGCCCTTCGCGGTGCCCCTGTCGATGGTGCGCGAGATCCTGCCCATAGAGCCCGCCGAAGTGCAGGAGGTGGGCGGCCGTGCGACGATGGTCGTGCGCGGCGAGGTGTTGCCCATCATGCCCTTGTCCACCCTGCTGGGCTGGGATCAGGTGCAGACCCCCGAGTACGGCGTGCTGATGCAGAGCGCCGAGCAGAGCTTCATCCTCGCCATCGACAGCTTCGCGGGGCGCGAGGACGCGGTGATCAAATCCCTCGACGACTTCCGCCCCAAGGGTGTGGCCGGTGTGACGACCCTGTCCAATGGCCAGATCGTGCTCATCCTCGACATGAAGGAGCTGCTGGGCGCCCTCGGCGAGACCCGCGGGGTGTCGCGCCGCGTGCTGCTGGCGCACCTGGAGCGTCCGGCCCTCGCCGCGTAACGGAGTGCACGCCGGCCGCCCCGGCGTGACACTCTGCAACACAGGCGCGTGAATTAAACCGCTCATTTGCCGGGCGGGGACGGTTAGGATTTTCCCGACTGCCCCCGCCCTTCGCCATTCCGGCGACGCGACGCTGGCCGGGCAGCGGGGACTGGCATGGGCGGCTTCGACTTCGATCACTGGAAACATCTCGCCGAGCGCGACCCGGCGGGCTTCTGCAAGCGCGCATCGACGCAACCCGGGCCCTCGCCGGCACGCCGCTGCAGGCCAGCCGGGCCCTGATGGGGATGATGCACGAGCACCTGCACGAACTCGGCGACCGGCTGGTCGAGCTCCAGCATGAAACCGCCGCCCTTCGTGCCTTGATGCCCGGCCGCAGCGGCTCCTGACCCGGGCCTGTCCGGCGCCAACCGAATAGCGCGCGCAAACCTGTTCTTTTCGAGGCCTTCGCCGGGCCGCCGGCCGCGTATCGTGTCGGCATCTGAGTGGGTGGCGGGCAGGGCGTGGCCGAAGACAGCGATCTCGAAAAGAGCGAATCAGCCTCACCACGAAGGCTTGAACAGGCGCGCGAAGAGGGCCAGGTTCCCCATTCGCGGGAGCTGGCCACCTTCATCTCGCTGATGGTCGGCGTGGTGGCCCTGTATGTGCTCGGGCGCTGGGGCGGCCACCGCCTGATGGACATCATGAAGACCGGGCTCAGCCTTCCCCGCAGCCTCGCCTTCGAGCCCGGCGCCATGGGGCGGATGCTCGAGAACCTTGCCGGCGATGCCCTGCTGACCATCGCGCCGCTGCTCATTGCCACGGTGGTTGCCGCCCTGGTCACGCCCTTCCTGGTGGGCGGCTGGGTATTCACCACCAAGGTCCTGCGCTTCGACCTCACCCGCCTCGACCCCCTGCAGGGCCTGGGCCGGATGTTCTCGACCCATGGCCTCGTCGAGCTGGTCAAGGCCACCCTCAAGGCCGTGCTGGTGGCCGTCGTCGGCGTGTGGGTGGTGTGGCGGGAGCGCGATCACCTGTTCGCACTGATGCACCAGCCCCTCGCCACCAGCATGGACGACTTCGCCAGCCTCGTGCTGCTGTCGGCCCTGCTGATCGTCGCCAGCCTCGCGTTGATCGCCGCCATCGACGTTCCCTTCCAGCTGTGGGAATACCACCGCCGCCTGCGCATGACCAAGGAAGAGGTGCGTCAGGAAATGAAGGAGCAGGAGGGCGACCCGCAGATCAAGGCGCGCATCCGCGCCGCCCAGCGCGAGATGTCCCGCCGCCGCATGATGAGCAACGTGCCGACCGCCGACGTGGTGGTCACCAACCCGACCCACTATGCGGTGGCCCTCAAGTACGACCCGGAGAAGGCCGGGGCCCCCATCGTGGTGGCCAAGGGCATGAACGCCATCGCGATGAACATCCGCGAGCTCGCCCGCGACAACAACGTGCCCGTCCTCGAGGCGCCGCCCCTGGCGCGGGCGCTCTATGCCCACTGCGAACTCGACGAGATGATTCCTTCGGCGCTCTACACCACCGTCGCCGAGGTCATGGCCTGGGTGATGCAGCTCAACCACTGGCTTGCCGAAGGTGGCCTGCCGCCTGAAGAACCGTCCGGGCTGGCGGTGCCAGACGGCATGGACCCGGGGCCGGGTGAGGATTGAGGCGGAAGGCAGGCCTGCCAGAGGCCGAAGTCGTTTGCGCTTGTGCTGGGTCAAACCCCCGTGTTGATTGAAATGGATGGTGAATAAAGGTGTGAGATACTAAAAAAATAATATAAAAGCTCGGTGATGTCGGGGTCTGTACGAGGCAAAGACTGCCCGCCCGGTGTCGGCCCGAAGCTGGAGGAGACTACCGATGCCACCACACGACTTCATTCAACACCTGAACCTCTGGCTCCGTTCGGGGCCGGACGCCCATGGGGGTGACCGTTTCGAGCTCGCCGGGCCGCGGGAGGTTCACGCCCATTTTCGCGGGCGGGTCTTTCGCAGCTTGTTCCAGCCCCAGATCCGGCGCGGCGGCGAGGTGGTCTGCCACGAAGCCTTTCTGCAGGTCCTGACCCGCGACGGGGCAGGGGTGTCGCCCCAGGCGCTCTTCGAGCAGGCCGGAGACGACGAGGCCATCGCCCTCGACCGCATGGCCTTCAAGCTGCACCTGCTCAACTTCGCCCGCCAGCGCAGCGGGCAGGAGGGCCAGCTCGCCCTCAACCTTGGCCCCCAGACGCTGCTGGCCTTCGGTGGCGAGCAGGACCGCTTGTTCCGGGCGTTGCTGGGCGACAGTGGCTTGTCGCCGCGCCAGGTCGTGCTGGAGGTCGCCGACCACGGCTTCGAGGATTGCGCCAGCCTTGCCGCCGCCATCGCCCGGTGCCGAGGCCAGGGCTACCGGGTCGCCATCGACAATTTCGGCCGCTTTTCATGTGACATGGAGCGTCTCGAAACCCTGGCCCCCGACATCGTCAAGCTCGACCGCTGCCTCATCGGCCACGCAGGCCACCTGGGCTTCGCCCGCCGCGTGCTGGTCGAACTGTGCGCCGAGGTCCGCCGGCTCGGCATGCAGCTCGTCAGCCAGTCCATCGAAAGCCGCCAGCAGCTCCAGGCCGCCATGGCAAGCGGGGTGGACATCTTCCAGGGGCATCTCATCGGCCGCCCTGCGCAGCAGTGCCTTTCCCTCGGGCAGCTTGCCGCCCGGGGAGGCTGCGGGCTGGTGGCCTGAGCTGGCACGGCGCCGACGCGCCGGGGGCGGGTGAGCGGCGGGGCGGGGCCGCGCTTGCCCCTTCCTTTGTCGGGGAATTGCCCCCGCTTTTCCCCGCTCTTCCGCCCTTTCCGTTTGACCCGGATGCGCCACTATCCGCAGCATGAACGGTAGTCTCAACCTGCGCACCCTCTTCGCCCCCAGCAACATCCGTCAGCTGGCGGGGCCGCTGCTCATCGTCCTCATCCTGTCGATGATGGTGCTGCCGCTGCCGCCCTTCGTGCTCGACCTGATGTTCACCTTCAACATCGCAGTGTCGGTGATGGTGATGCTGGTGGCCATGTATACCCGCAAGCCGCTGGATTTCTCGGTCTTCCCCACAATCCTGCTGCTCACCACGCTGCTGCGTCTGTCCCTCAACGTGGCCTCGACCCGGATCGTGCTGCTCGAAGGCCACACCGGCCCCGACGCCGCGGGCAAGGTGATCGAGGCCTTCGGCCACTTCCTCGTCGGCGGAAACACCGCGGTGGGCCTGGTGGTGTTCATCATCCTCACGGTGATCAACTTCGTGGTGATCACCAAGGGTGCCGGGCGGATCGCCGAGGTGGGTGCCCGCTTCACCCTCGACGCCATGCCCGGCAAGCAGATGGCCATCGACGCCGACCTCAACGCCGGCCTCATCGACGAGAAGGAGGCCAAGAAGCGCCGCGCCGAGACCTCGCAGGAGGCCGACTTCTACGGCGCGATGGACGGCGCCTCGAAGTTCGTCCGCGGCGACGCGGTGGCGGGCATCCTCATTCTCGGCATCAACGTGATCGGCGGGCTGATCGTCGGTGTGCTCCAGCACAACATGGAGCTCGGGCAGGCGGCCACCAACTACACCCTGCTGACCATCGGCGACGGCCTGGTGGCCCAGCTGCCGGCGCTGATCATCTCGGTGGCGGCGGGCCTCGTGGTGTCGCGGGTCGGCGACGAGGGGGACATGGGCTCGCAGGTGATCGGGCAGGTGTTCTCCAACCCGCAGGTGCTGGTGCTGACCGCGGCGATCCTGGGCATCCTCGGTCTCATCCCCGGCATGCCCAACTTCGTGTTCCTGCTGCTGGCCTCCGGGCTCGGCTACATGGCCTGGCGCGGTGGCCTGAAAAAACCGGAGGCTGCCGAGGAGGAGGCGCCCTCGGCCGCGCCGGTGATCCCGCCGGAGAGCCAGGACGCGAGCTGGTCCGACGTGACGCCCGTCGACGTGCTCGGCCTCGAGGTGGGCTACCGCCTGATCCCGATGGTGGACAAGGGCCAGGACGGCGAGCTGCTCAAGCGCATCCGCGGCCTGCGCAAGAAGTTCGCCCGCGACATCGGCTTCCTCGCCGCGCCGGTGCATATCCGCGACAACCTCGAGCTCAAGCCCAACGACTACCGGATTGTGATGAAGGGCGTCGAGATCGGTGCCGGCAGCGCCTTTCCGGGGCAGTTCATGGCCATCAACCCGGGCCGCGTGTCGGGGCCGCTCACCGGCCGCGAAACCACCGACCCGGCCTTCGGCCTGCCCGCCGTGTGGATCGACGCCAGCCAGCGCGAGCAGGCCCACGCCCTCGGCTACACGGTGGTGGATGCCAGCACCGTGGTGGCGACGCACATCAACCACCTCATCCTCAGCCACGCCTCCGAGCTCCTCGGCCGCACCGAGACCCAGGCGCTGCTCGAACACATCGCCAAGGAAAGCCCCAAGCTGGTCGAAGACCTGGTGCCCAAGCTGCTGCCCCTCGCCACCGTACAGCGGGTGCTCCAGAACCTGCTCGACGAGGGCGTCAATATCCGCGACATGCGGAGCATCGTCGAGGTGCTGGCCGAGCACGCGCCGCGCATTCAGGACGCCCTCGAGCTCACTTCGCGGGTTCGCCAGGCCCTCGGCCGGGCCATCGTCCAGGGGCTCTTCCCGGGCAATGGCGAGGTGCAGGTGATGGCCCTCGACCCGGGCCTCGAGCGCGTGCTGATGCAGGCCATGGGCGGTGGCGGCGACGGCGCCATCGAACCGGGCCTCGCCGACACCCTGCTGCGCGAGACCGCCGCCGCGGCCCAGCGCATGGAAGACACCGGCCTGCCGGCGGTGCTGCTGGTGCCGGCGCCGCTGCGCTGGCTGCTGTCGCGCTTCCTGCGCCGCAGCGTCCCCAGCCTCAAGGTGATCGCCAACTCCGAAGTGCCCGAGACCCGCCTGATCCGCGTCTCGGCAATGATCGCCCCGACCTCCTGAGCCCCGCTGCGCGCAAATGCACGCACTCCTGTCGGGGGAATAGCCGCCTAAAACCTGTCCTATCCCGGCCATCGAAAGAGGGCCGGCTGGGGATAATCGAAAGTACCGAAGTGCCCGCGCCGACCCCGCAAGGCCTTCGCACCCGGAGACAGGAGCATGAACGTCAAGCGCTACTTTGCCAAAACCGCCCGCGAGGCCCTTCGCATGCTGAAGGACGAGCTCGGGCCGGATGCCGTGGTGCTCTCCAGTCGGGCGGCCAACGGCGGTGTCGAGATCCTCGCCCTTCCGGCGGGTGACGTGGCCAGCCTGCAACGTGCCCGCAGCCAGGCCCAAGCCCAGGCCCAGGCTGCTGCTG
>JAKLLM010000241.1 GCA_023150125.1 Zoogloea sp. | reverse complement strand
CTTGGAACCACCCCTTCCCATCCCGAACAGGACCGTGAAACGAGACCGCGCCGATGATAGTGCACACCCGTGCGTGAAAGTAGGTCATCGTCAGACTACCCCATCAAACCCCCTGTCGCTCACGCGGCAGGGGGTTTCGCTTTTAAACGGCAAGAACGTTACAAGAGCGAACAATTTGGCCTAAGCTGAATGAACGAGACAGCGAGCCTGTGTCCCCGGCGCTCAGGCTTGGTCTGGTGATGCCTGCCGGTTGTTGGGAGGGAGTCATGGAGCGCCCTGACGGATCGCGGACCTGCATCTACGACACGCAGCAACTGGATGCCGTGATTGAGGAAATGGCTCGGCACGCGTCCGGATTACTGGCAGGACGAAGTCCTGTTGCAGTGATCGGTATCCTGAGGCGGGGGGCGCCGCTGGCTGACAGGCTGACCGAATTGATGGTCAGGCGCTTCGGAATGGAGCCTCCACTACGCCTGGATCTGTCGGTGAAACGTTATGCCGACGACCTCACTCTGCTTTATCCGGAAACCCGACTAACCGAGAACTCGTCCCACGGGGCGCTGGACCTCAAGGGCTACACCTTGCTCGTCGTGGATGATGTCCTGTACTCGGGGCACTCCTTGTTGAAGGTGGTGGATTACCTGGCCCAGAAGGGGCCTGCGGAGATCCGTGTGGCGATGCTGGTGGATCGGGGGGCGACACGCCTGCCTGTCAAAGCCGACGTGCTCGGCCTCAGGCTCGATGTTGCCCCTCCGGATGTCGTCGAGTGCAACGTGCCGCCCTATGAGCCTGAGTTCAAGATCGAACTGCTCAAGCTGGCTCGGAGAGAGACGTGATCTTCAGCGATCGGCTGGATGCGGGGCGCCGGCTGGCCGATGCGCTTGCCGGGTATCGAGGCGGCAGGCCTCTCGTCCTGGCGATTCCCCGTGGCGGGGTTCCGGTGGCGGCAGTCGTGACCGAGGCGCTGGAGGGCGATCTGGATGTCGTGCTCGTGCATAAGCTATGTTCGCGCTGGGCGCCCGAATACGCAGTCGGCGCGATCGACGAAACCGGGTACTCCTTCGTATCGGATGCGTCAGAGGAGGACGATGCCTGGCTAAAGGGCGAGAAGGCCCGGCGTCTAGCCGAGCTGCGCCGGCGCCGGGCTTTGTATTCACCTCCTGGTTCTGCTGTCGATCCAGGTGGGCGAGTGGTGATTGTTGTCGATGATGGGCTGGCGACAGGTGCAACGATGCAGGCTGCACTGCATTCGGTGCGGGCGCAGGGGCCGACAAGGCTGATCTGTGCTGTTCCGGTGGCGGCACCGGCGAGCCTGGCCAAGATCAGAGGCGATGTCGACGAGCTTGTTTGCCTGTCTGCGCCGCCAGGCTTCGAGGCGGTCGGGCAGTTCTACCTCGAGTTCGGGCAGGTTGAGGACGAGGATGTCGTGGCCTGCCTGCTTGGCTACCGCGACCGGCTGCGCGGGTCGGCCGAGAGGGCCTGAACCGGCGCCGTCAGGGGCCCTTGGCCTTGGGGCTCGTGCGCCTGGGGTTGGCGAATTCGCGCCGCAGCCTGGCGAGCCTGGCGAGGCCCGCCGCCACGCTGGCGTTGAAGGAGCCGCTGGGCATTTCCCCTTTTTCGTCGGGAAGGCCCGCAGGCAGGCCGGTTAGAAGCTCGAGGGCTTCGTCGACCTCGCTGACGGCCCAGATGTGAAACTGCCCTGCACGGGCCGCATCGACCACGTCCCGCCGAAGCATCAGGTCGGCCACGTTGGCGGCGGGGATCAGCACGCCTTGATCGCCGGTGAGGCCGCGGGCTGCACAGATGTCGAAGAAGCCTTCGATCTTCTCGTTGATCCCACCGACGGCCTGGACGGTGCCGAACTGATTCACGGAGCCGCTGACGGCGATCGACTGGCGGAGCGGCAGACCAGCGATCGCCGACAACAGTGCCGCCAGTTCGGCGAGGGAGGCGCTGTCGCCCTCGACGCCGCCGTAGGACTGCTCGAAAACCAGGCTGGCCCTCAGTGACAGGGGCGTGGTTGAGCCGAAGCGTGAGGCCACGAAGGACGACAGGATCAGCACACCCTTGGAGTGTATCGGCCCCCCGAGCTTGACTTCGCGCTCGATGTCGATGACTTCGCCGTCTCCCACCCGGGCCGTTGCGGTGATTCGCACCGGGTGGGCGAAGCTTCCGTCGCCCAGCTGGACGACGGCAAGCCCATTGACCTGGCCCACATGCCTGCCGGCCGTATCGACCAGCAAGGTGCCGCGCAGGATCTCGTCGCGATAGCGTTCGCGCAGGCGTTCGTGGCGTTGTCGGTGGGCGGCCAGGGCGGCTTCGACGTGCTCGACCCCGATGCGTGAGGCGAGTGCTGCGGCGGCAAAATGATCGGCTTCGTGGAGCAGGTCGTCCAGGGCCTGGGTGCGGGTACTGAGGCGCTGGGCGTCGCTGGCCAGCCGCGAGGCGTGCTCGATGATCCGTGCCACCGCGGCCGCGGACAGGGGGCGCAGCTTGTCGCGCCGTGCCAGGGTGGCGATCAGGCGGGCGTAGTGGGCGGTGTTCTCGACCGAGCGGGGGATCTCGCTCTCCATGTCGGCGTTGATCTTGAAGAGGGCGGAGAATTCGGCGTCGTACTGGCTGAGCAGGTAGTAAACCAGGCGCTCGCCGATCAGCACCACCTTCAGGTCAAGCGGCATCGGTTCGGGCTCGATCTGGACGGTGCTGGTCAGGCCGATGAGGTCAGACAGCGACTCGATCCGCACTTCACCGGCCCGCAGGCAGCGCTTGAGCCCTTCCCAGGCGTAGGGCTGGGACAGCACCTTGATCGCGTCGAGGACGAGGAAGCCGCCGTTGGCCCGATGCAGCGCGCCGGCGCGGATCAGCGTGAAGTTGCTCATCAAGGTGCCCATGTGCACCACGTGCTCGATGCGCCCGACGAGGTTCTGCAGGGTCGGGTGATCCTCATGGACGACCGGCCGGCCGCCGTCGGCCGGGTTCTCGACGAGGAGATTGACCAGGTAGCGCTGCACCGCGATCGACCCGGAGTAGGTGGTGGTTTCGCTGTCGTCCTCGCTGCGGGAGCTTTCGCGCAGGGATTCACCGCTTTCGGTGATGTCCTGCAGGACGGCGTCGAGATAGGCGCTGATTTCCGGCAGGTCGTCGTAGCGGGGCTTGAGGTCGTCTACAAGGTGGGTGACGGTGGCGCGGAGGGCTTCGCTGCCGGCCTCCTTGATGCGGTTCTGCATCTCGCGGCGCCAGCGCGGGAAGTCGTTCATCAGCTTGTGCAGGTGCTCGTGCATGGCCTTGATGTGCCCGGTGAGCGCCTGCTGGCGTTCTTCGGGGAGCTGTTCGAACTCCTCCTGGGACATTGTGGCCTCGGCGTTCTTCATCGGCACGAAGGCGAAGCCGTGGGGCGTGCGCAGGAAGGCAACCTCGAGCTCGGCCGCGGCGTGGCCGAGCTCGTGGAGGGCGGCCTCTTCGCGATGCTTTTCTTCCTCCTGCATGGCGTCGATGCGGCTGCGGTATTCGTCGCTCTCGAAGACCGCCGAGATGGCGGGGATCAGCTCTTCGACGAAATGCTGCATGTCGTCCCGCAGCTGCGCGCCCCGTCCGCCAGGGAGGTGTAGCAGGTGGGGGCGGGTCGGGTTTCGGAAGTCATTCACGTAGCACCAGTCGGCAGGCGGTGGGCCGTGCCTGCGCTCGGCTTCGAGCAGCTGGTGGATGATCGCGTGGCGACCGCTGCCACTCTCGCCCAGCACGAACAGGTTGTAGCCCTCGTGGGGAATGTCCAGCCCCAGGTGCATCGCTCCGATTGCGCGGGGGTGGATCTGAGCGGCATCCAGATCCGGAAGCTCGTCGGTGCTGGTGAAGCCGAGGGTGCCGGGGTCGCAGGCGGCGTAGAGTTGCTCTGGCAGCAGCGGGATGGGCATGGCGCAGGCTCGCTTTCTTGTCTGGCACAAGCATAAACCCATCGCCAATCGCCTACGATGCCATTTGGCGATCGGCGCCCACGCCGCTGCGTCCGGCGTTTCAGGCCGGGTCTTCCTCCGCCTCGCGTTCTTCCAGCTGCAGGGCCCACATCTGGGCGTAGGCGCCGCTCCGGGCGAGCAGCTCGGCGTGCTTGCCGCGTTCGATGATGCGGCCCTGGTCGAGCACGATGATCTCGTCGGCGTTCATCACCGTCGACAACCGGTGGGCGATGACCAGCGTGGTGCGGCCGCGGGCGGCGGCGTCGAGCTGAGCCTGGATGGCCTTTTCGGTGCGTGAGTCGAGGGCCGAGGTGGCTTCGTCGAAGATCAGGATGTCGGGGTTCTTGAGCAGGGTGCGGGCGATCGCCACGCGCTGCTTCTCGCCTCCAGAGAGCTTGAGACCGCGTTCGCCGACGCGGGTCTCCCAGCCGTCGGGCAGCCGCGCGATGAAGTCTTCGAGCTGGGCGGCGCGGGCGGCGGCCTCGACCTCCGCGCGGCTGGCGTCCGGGCGGCCGTACTGGATGTTGTAGAACAGGGTGTCGTTGAACAGCACGGTGTCCTGCGGGACGATGCCGATCGCCGCGCGCAGGCTGTCCTGGCCGAGCTCGCGGATGTCGCGGCCGTTCACGCGCACGGCGCCGGCCTGCACGTCGTAGAAGCGGAACAGCAGCCGCGCGAGGGTGGATTTGCCGGAGCCCGAATGGCCGACCACCGCCACCGTGGCGCCGGCCGGAATCGTGAAGTCCACGTCGTGGAGGATCGGCCTGTTCGGGTCGTAGGCGAAGCCCACGTGCTCGAAGCGCACCTCGGCGCGGCCCCGCTCGAGCTGCCCGGCGTTGCTGCTGTCGGCGACTTCCCGGTGGGTGCCCATCAGGCCGAACATGCGCTCGATGTCGGTGAGGGACTGGCGGATCTCGCGGTACAGCACGCCCAGGAAGTTGAGGGGCACGTAGAGCTGAATCAGGAAGGCGTTGACCAGCACCAGGTCGCCGAGGGTCATGCGCCCTTCGGCCACGCCTGCCGCGGCGCGCCACATCATCGCGGTGACGCCCACCGCGATGATCGCCGCCTGGCCCATGTTGAGATACGAGAGGGACTTCTGGTTGGTGATCTGGGCCGCGGTCCACTTCTTGAGCTCGGTGTCGTAGC
>JAKLLM010000240.1 GCA_023150125.1 Zoogloea sp. | reverse complement strand
TTCCTGGTGGGCGTGGTGGTGTTCGCCCACCACCCGGTGGTGTTCATGGGCCTGTTCCTGTTCTTCCTCGGCTACACCACCGCCTACAGCCGCCACCAGAGCCCGCTGATCCTGCGCGAGGGCCTGCTGGTGGCCTTCTTCCTGGCCGGGCTGGTGGTGCTGGGCGGGCTGCAGCAGTGGTGGCTGCAGCCGCTGCTCACCGGCATCGAGCCCACCGCGCTGTTCTTCCTCGCCACCGGCCTCACCGCCATCACCGACAACGCCGCCCTCACCTACCTGGCCTCGCTGGTGCAGGGCGTCTCCGACGAGTTCAAGTACGCCATCGTGGCCGGCGCGGTCACCGGCGGCGGCCTGTCGATCATCGCCAACGCCCCCAACCCGGCCGGCATCGCGATCCTCAAGGTGGGCTTCGAGGAACAGGCGGTGAGCCCCCTCAAGCTCTTCCTGGCCGCCCTCGCCCCCACCAGCGTCGCGGCGCTGGCCTTCCTGCTGCTTTGAACCCCTGATGGAACCCCGCATCCCGCGGACCTCCCGCAGCCTCGCGCTGCACAAGGCCCTGCTCGTCGCGGCCGGCAGCATCGCGCTGGGGCTGGGCCTGCTCGGGGTGATCCTGCCCGGCCTGCCCACCACGCCCTTCGTGCTGCTGGCCGCCGCCTGCTTCGCCAAGGCCTCGCCCCGGCTCCACCAGCGCATCGTCGCCAACCCGCTGCTCGGCCCGATGGTGCGCGACTGGGAGGCCAACCGCTCGCTGCCCCTGAAGGTCAAATGGATCGCCATCGGCAGCATGGCGGTGATGGTCGGCCTGTCCGCCTGGCACTTCGCCGGCCGGCCCTGGCTCCAAGGCGCACTGATCGCGCTGGGGGTGATCGGCGCGGTGGTGGTGGGGCGCATCCCGACGCGGCAAAAGTAGGGCGAGCCCGGGTTCCCCGCTGGAAGCCTGGCCCGGATGCGCGGCGCGCAACACACGCGAGAGAACAGAAATGAGGAAAGCCAGGCCATGACCGGCCTTTCATGGCAATCGCTGAGGACCCGGCTCGTCGTAGGAGCCCTGTGCGCGTCCGTCGCATCGATCTGGATCGTCACGCTGGTGATCGACAAATACCTGCGGGCCGACATGGAGGCGGCGATCTCGGCCCAGCAGTACTCCACCGTCGCGCTGATCGCCTCCGAGATCGACCGCTCGGTGAGCGAGCGGAGCGACATTCTGGGCAAGCTCGCCCGGCGCCTGGGCGACGCGGGCGCCGTGGATGGCCGCGCGGCCCAGGCACTGCTCGAATCCCAGTCGGGGCTGGAGCCCATGTTCAACTGGGGGGTGATCGTGCTGGATGCCGAGGGGGTTGCCGCCGCCAGCGTGCCGGGCAAGCTCGACCGGGTGGGCGTCCGCTACGGGGATTCGCCCTTCTTCGCGCAGCTCAAGCAGAGCGACGAGCCGGTGCTCACCCCTCCGCTGCGGGGCCGGCGCACCGGGGCACCGGTGGTCACCATCGCCCAGGCGATCCGCAGCCCCGACGGGCGTTTCGTGGGTGCGGTGCTGGGCGTCACCAACCTGCACGAGCCGAACTTCCTGGACCAGGTGGGCAGCTCCAAATACGGCCGGACGGGCGACTTCCTGGTCACCGACATCCGGTCGCGGGTCTATGTGGCCTCGTCCGACAAGCGCCGGGTGATGCAGGCCGGGCCGGCGGCGGGGGTCAATGAGGTTTACGACCGCTACATCGGCGGCTACGAGGGCTCGGGCGTGGCGGTCAGTTCGCGGGGGGTCGAGGAGCTGTCGTCGTCGGTGAAGATCGGCAAGACGGGCTGGCTGATGCAGTCGGTGCTGCCGACCGGCGAGGCCTTTCTGGTGGTCCGCCAGATGCAGCACCGCCTGCTGGCCTGGGCGGTGGGGCTCACCCTGTTCGCGGGGCTCGTCGCCTGGTGGTGGGTGCGCCGGCAGCTGAAGCCGCTCGAGCGCTCGGCCGAGCGGCTGGACGAGATGCGCAAGGGCCTGCGCCCGCGGGAGCCACTGCCCGTCGAGCGGGACGACGAGATCGGCAAGCTGGCCAACGCCTTCAACGGCCTGCTCCAGTCGATCGTCGACCAGGAGGCGCTGCTGGCCAAGGTGGCGGCCACCGAGCGGGTGCGCAAGATCCTGGCCCACGTGCCGGGCATGGTCTTCCAGTATTACCAGCGCCCCGACGGCTCGGGCGCCTTCCCCTTCGCCAGCGCGGCGGCACAGGACATCTACGGGGTGAGCCCCGAGGCGCTCGAGTCGAGCACCGTCAGCATCCGCGAGAAGCAGCTGCCCGAAGACCAGGACATCCTCTTCACGTCGATGGCCCACTCGGCCCGGACGATGGAGCGCTGGCAGGTGGACTACCGCATCCGCGGCACCGACGGCCAGATCAAGTGGCTGCACGTGGACGCGATGCCCGAGCCGGACGCGGCCCAGGGCATCGTGTGGTACGGCTTCGTCACCGACGTGACGGCCACCAAGGCCCTGGAGCAGGAGCTCGAAACCCACCGCCTGCACCTGGAAGAGCTGGTGCGGGAACGCACCGAGCAGCTCGAGGACGCCCGCAACGTGGCCGAGTCGGCCAACCGGGCCAAGAGCACCTTCCTGGCCAACATGAGCCACGAGATCCGCACCCCGCTCAACGCCATCACCGGCATGGCCTACCTCTTGCAGCGCGGCGGGGTGACGCCCGAGCAGGCCGGGCGCCTGGGCAAGATCGAAGCCGCCGGCAAGCACCTGCTCGAGATCATCGACTCCATCCTCGACCTCTCGAAGATCGAGGCCGGCAAGCTGAGCCTGAGCAGCGAGCCCATCCAGGTCCCGCAGCTGCTCTCCAACGTGGTGGAGATCATGGCCGAGCGGGCGGCGAGCAAGGGCATCCGGCTCGAAACCGACTCCCCCGCCGGCCTGCCGGGCCTGATCGGCGACGGGACGCGGCTGCAGCAGGCGCTGATCAACTACGTAGGCAACGCGATCAAATTCACCGGCCAGGGCGGCGTCACCCTGGGCGCGCATGTCGACGCCGACGAGGGCAGCCACCTGGTGCTGCGCTTCGAGGTGCGGGACACCGGCATCGGCATCGCCCCCGAGGCCGTGGACAAGATCTTCCGGGCCTTCGAGCAGGCCGACGGCTCGACCACCCGCGCCTACGGAGGCACCGGCCTGGGGCTGGCGATCACCCAGCGCCTGGCCGAGCTGATGGGCGGCACCGTCGGCGTGGGCAGCACCTTCTGGTTCACCGCACGGCTCGAGAAATCCGCCGCCGCCGACCCCACGCCGGAGGCCGCCGGCCAGCCCAGCACCGAGGCCCGCCTGGGCCAGGTGGCCAGCGGCAAGCGCGTGCTGCTGGTGGAGGACGAGCCGATCAGCCAGATGGTGGCCGAAGATCTGCTCGACGGCTTCGGGCTGCAGGTCGACAAGGCCGACAACGGGCTCCAGGCCGTCGACCAGGCCGGCCGGCAGCGCTACGACCTGATCCTGATGGACATGCAGATGCCCAAGATGGACGGCCTCACCGCCACCCGCCACATCCGCCAGCTGCCGGGGTGCCAGGCGGTGCCCATCATCGCGATGACCGCCAACGTGTTCAGCGAGGACAAGGCCAACTGCCTCGAGGCGGGCATGAACGACTTCCTCACCAAGCCGGTGGTGCCCGAGCTGCTCTACGCGACCCTGCTGCGCTGGCTGGGCTGAGGCCGCGGCGCGGCCGGGTCAGCCGCGCTTGCCGAACAATCTGGACAACAGGGCCGCGATTCCCCGCGGCGACGGCGCGGCCGGCTCAGGCTGCCCGGCCAGCCAGCGGGCGCTCTCGGCGGCATCCGCCGCGGCATCGAAGCCCTCGGGGGTTTCGAACAGGAAGTGGATCGCCCCCCGCCACGCCTCGCTGGCGCCCCAGTGGGTGAGGTAGGCGTCGCGCTCCGCCGCGCCAAGCGAGGCCCAGAACGGACGCCACACCTGGTCGACCCACGCCTCCTGCACGCCCTGGTCGGCGGCGGCCTCGAGCGGCTCCATCCCGGGAAAGACGACCCACGGTGGCGGCTGCTCCAGCCAAGCTCTGTCCGGCATCGATGCCTCCTGCAAGATTCAGTTCGGGTCGATGTGGTCAGACACCCAGTCGGCCCCGAAGTATCCGGCGGTGCCCCCGATGATCGAGCCCAGCCCCATCGTGACGACGGCTCCCGGCCCCGTCTCGATGCCCACCATCGCCCCCGCAGCGGCCCCCAGCTTGACGCCTGCCCAGGCCCCGGCCCAGCCTCCGGCCTGCCGCAGGGTTTCGGCACCGATGGGCCGCAGGGATTTCTCGTCGACGCTCCTGCTGGCGGCGCTGCCCAGCTCGACGGCAGAAAGCGTGAAGCCGACCACCTGAACCCCCTGCAGGACCCGCGTTGCTCCCATCGCGACAGGGCCCTTGACCGCCGTTGCCGGGACCGGCCCCTTGATCAGGACCTCGCGGTCGGCGCTGACCTTCTGCTTCACTACCTCGATTTTCTGCCTGTCGGCCTCCGTCTTCATCTTGCTCGCGATCCGGTCGAGGTCGGCCACGATCTCGTCGGTTTCGTGGAGGCTGGCACCGGCCTGCCGGGCCTTCGCCACGTCGATCCAGAAAGGTTCGCCAGAGAATCGCCAGGCGCCGAAGGGCAGCGACGACGACGAGACGAAAGGGCTCGGCTTCACACCCATCGCATGCCGCCCGATCGACAGCGCGGCGTCGGGCCCCGTCGCCTGAAAGCCGAACCGCTCGGGGTTCGGAAACAGCGTGAGCGGCCGGCCGATCTGCCGCGCCACTTCGTCGGCCATCTTGCTGCTGACCAGCACCCGGCGGACGACCTTCCTGTTGAAGACGTTGATCTCGTCCGCCAGCACGAACACGTGGGTCAGCGTCGGGATCAAGGCCGGCTGGCCCGCCTCGGGCGGCAGGGACTGGCCGGCAAACCTGGCGCCCCCGGCCACGCATTGCCCGCCGGAGGCCACCATGCCGGAGAGCGCCCCCGCCGCTCGCCGGCTGCAGAGGGCGTCACTGACGACGAGGCTCTGCCCCACCAGGATCGTGCTGCCGCGGATGTGGTTATCGTCCGCGATCTGACGCCACAGATAAGGATTGCGGCAGAGCGTACTGGCGATCGACCACAGGGAATCACCCGGCCTCACGGTATAGATCATCGGCTCATTCTCCCGCCTGCAGCACGATTCGGCACCCGGTTTTCATGATGGTCCACCCGGCCTGAAAAACCAATCACGGCCGGGCCGCCGCCGCCCTACTCCACCGCCACCCGGCTCAGCCCGCCGCCGCTGCGCCGCACCGTGATGCGAGTGCCGATGCGCTCGGTCATCTCGGCCACATGCGAGATCACGCCCACCTTGCGGCCCTGGGCCTGGAGCTTGTCGAGGGCTTCCATGGCGACCAGCAGGGAGTCGGCATCCAGGCTGCCGAAGCCTTCGTCGATGAACAGCGACTCGACCCTCACCCGGTGCGACGACAGCGAGGCCAGCGCCAGCGCGAGGGCCAGCGAGACGAGGAAGGATTCACCGCCCGACAGCGAGTGCACCGAGCGGATCTCGTTGCCCATGTCCTGATCCACCACCACCAGCCCGAGGCTGTCGGGGAGGCGCTCCAGCCGGTAGCGGCGGGCGAGGCTGTCGAGGTGCAGGTTGGCGTGGCCGAGGAGCACGTCGAGGGTGAGCTGCTGGGCGAAGTTGCGGAACTTCTTGCCGTCGGCCGAGCCGATGAGCTCGCCGAGCTGGGCCCACACGCGGGTCTTGCCGGCCTGGGCGTCGATGTGGCCCCGCAGGCTGGCCGAGCGGCTGCGCTTGTCGTCGTCCCGGGCCAGGGCCAGGCGCACGGCGGCGAGGGCTTGGACGAGGCGCTCGGCTTCGGCTTCGCAGCCGGCGAGGGCCAGGCGGACGGCGTCGGGCGTGTCGTCGGCGGGGACGTCGGCGGGCCGGGCGGCGGCGTGGGCATCCAGCCCGCGGCGGGTTTCGTGGCGCACCGCGTCGGCCCGGGCGATGGCCTGGTCGAGGGCCTGCAGGGCCTCGGCCTCGGCCTTGATCCAGGCTGCGTCGAA
>JAKLLM010000239.1 GCA_023150125.1 Zoogloea sp. | reverse complement strand
TGGCGGGGGCTGCACCCGCGGGCGGCACGGCGGGCACGGGCGCGGGGGCGGTCTCCGGCGGCGGCGCGGCGGGGGCCTCGTCGGCGATTTCGGGCAGGGCCCCGGCCCAGCGGGCGACGACCCGGAAGAACGTGTCCTGGTCGATGGGCTTGGAGAGCATCTCGTCCATCCCGGCGGCCATCACGCGCCGCCGCTCGTCCTCCATGGCGTGGGCGGTGAGCGCCACCACGGGCAGGCCGGGGTGCTCCGCCTTGATGATGGCGGCGGCCTCGTAGCCGTCCATCACCGGCATCTGAAGGTCGAGCAGCACCAGGTCGAAGTGGCCGGCGCGCACGGCCTCGACGGCCTGCTGCCCGTCGTTGGCGAGGCTCAGGCGGGCCCCGGTCATCTCGATGAGGGCGGCGCCCACGTCGCGGTTGAAGGCGTTGTCGTCGACCAGCAGGAGGTGCTTGCCGTGGAGCCGCGGGATCGCCGCGGCATGGCCTTCGGCAGTGCTGGCAGCCCCCTCCGGGGCGCCGGCGCCGAGGGCGGCGAGCAGCGCGTGGCGCATCCCGGCGACGGACACCGGCTTGCTGAGGATCTGGGCGAAGAGCCTGGCGGCCTCGGGGTGGATATCCTCCAGGGCGACACCGGAGACCAGGATGACGGGCTGCGGGAAGCCCTCGGCGCGCAGGGCCTCGGCCACCGCGCGGCCGTCCATGCCGGGCATCGCCCAGTCGGACAGCAGCACGTCGAAGGGGCTGCCGGCGCGCAGCAGCGCGAGGGCCTCCGGGCCGGATTCGGCGGTGGTGACGCGGCAGCCGAGGGATTCGACGATGCGGGCGAGGAGCGTGCGCATGATGCGGTTGTCGTCCAGCACCAGCACCGAACGGCCCTCCAGCGCGGGGCTCGGCGCCTCGGCGGGCTCGCTGCGGGCCAGCCCGAAGCGGGCGACGAAGCTGAACTCGGAGCCGCGACCGGGCTCGGAGCTGACGCTGAGCTGCCCGCCCATCCTGTCGACCAGCTGGCGGGTGATCGCCAGCCCGAGGCCGCTGCCGCCGAAGCGGCGGGTGGTGGAGCTGTCGGCCTGGGAGAAGGCGCCGAACACGCGCGACTGCTCGGCCGGCGTCATGCCGATGCCGGTGTCGGTCACCGAGAAGCGGAGCCGGGCCGCGGCGCCGGCGTGGTCCACCTCGACGCTGTCGATGAGCAGGGTGACGCTGCCGTGGTCGGTGAACTTGATCGCGTTGCCGACGAGGTTGATGAGGATCTGGCCGAGCCGGTAGGCGTCGCCCACCAGCCGGGCCGGCACCGCCGGGCTGAGGCCGATGACGAGCTCGAGGGCCTTGTTGCGGGCGGTGCTGCCGAGCAGCATGTCGACATGCCGGAGCACGTCGTGGAGCTCGAACTCGGCGTGCTCGAGCTCCAGCTTGCCGGCCTCGATCTTGGAGATGTCGAGGATGTCGTTGATCAGGGCCAGCAGCGACTTGCCGGCGCTGTTGATCTTGCGGAAGGCCACCCGGGCCTCCTCGGGGTAGTCCTTGCGCAGCGCGATGCCCGAGAAGCCGATGATGGCGCCGATCGGGGTGCGGATCTCGTGGCTCATGTTGGCCAGGAAGGCCGACTTGGCCTGGGTGGCCACCTGGGCCTCGGCGAGGGCGTCGGTGAGCTCGGCCTGGATGCGGCGCTGCTCGACGATGTCGCGCACCACGCCGATGAAGACGCTGCCGTCGTCGTCGACCATCTGGTTGACGATGATCTCGAGGGGAAACAGCTCGCCGGACTTCCGCCGGCCCATCAGCTCGACGCGGCGATACATCTCGATCGGGATGGGGCGGCCCGGATCGGCGCCGTCGTCCGAAGGCAGCAGGATGCGGACCGGCTGGCCGACGAGTTCGCCCTCGTCGTAGCCGAAGATCTCGGACAGCGCGTCATTGACGTTGATGATGGTGCCCGTGCTGTCCACCTGCACGAGACCGTCGCGCATGGTGCGCAGGATGGCCTTGCTGCGCGCGGCGCGCTGCTGGGTCGCCCGGAGGCTGTCGAGCAGGGCGCTGCGCATCCGGCCGATCTGCTCGAGGATCTGGTTGAGCTCGCGCGGGCGCGACTCGGCCCCGCCGGGCAGGGGCTGGTGGAGATTGCCCGAGGCGGTGGCGTCGGCGAACTCGGTCACGCAGGCGATGCCCTGCCGCAGGCGCCGGATGGTCCGCACGACGAGGACGCCGAGCACCAGCACCACCAGCACGCGCAGCGCGATGACCTGATCGCGCGCCTCGAGGTAGCGCTGCCGGGAGCGCAGGTTTTCTTCCTTGGCGAGGTTGACGAGGGCGGCATTGACGCCCCCCAGCGCGTTGAGGGCCGACTGGTAGCGCGCATGCCCGTCGTGGGCGTCCACCAGGGCCAGAGCCGGGGTGATCCGGTGGGCCTCGGCGGCCTCGACAGCCTTCGTGACATGCTCGAGCCAGGCCTTGCGGCGGTACTCGAAGTCGTCGGCCACGGGGACGAGCTCGGGGGAAGCGCTGATCTCCGTGCCAAAGGCCTGCCACTCGGCATCCACCTGGGCGATCGTGCGGCGGATGTTCCGGATGTGGCTATCCTCGTCGTGGGGCACCGAGACGGCCTGGCCGAGGGCGTGCTGGAACAGCAGGGTGAGCTCGTTCCGGTTGTCCATCAGCCCGGCGGAGACGCGGTTGAGCAGGCCGAACGAGGCGATCCAGCGGTCGTGCATGCGGGAGGTGGCCTTGTCGTGCGCGTCGAGCACCTGCAGCCCGATCAGCGCGGTGGCCGCCAGGGCCAGCAGGCTGGCGCCGAAAATGATCCAGATGTAGGCCGACAGGGAAGGCGGGTTGATTTTCCTGAGCATGATCATGGTCGGTGGGTGGATGCGCCGCGGCACGCAGTGCCTGACCAAACCGCCGAGTCTCGACCCCCGGTTTGCGGCATCGGGGCGGATTTCTTTACCCTGCCGGCGCCCCTGGCTTCAGCGGGTGAGCTTGCGGATCTCGCCGCCGCAGCTGGCGGCGACCCGGGCGTACTCCTCGGGGGTGTCGATGAGGGCCTGGGCGGCATCCACCTTGTTGATCTCGCGCTTGACGAAGGGCACCCAGCGCTCCTGCAGCTCGGCCTGGAGGCGGGCGTTGGTCTCGCCCCTGGGGCCGCGCCACGGGCCGGTGCCGGCAAAGCGGGCCTGGAGGGCGTCGGCGAGGGTCTTCTCGATGGCCTTGAGGTGGGCCTGGTAGGCGCGCACGTGGCGCATCTCGTGTTCGTGGATCTCCCGGTAGGCGCAGCTGCCCGGCGGGAATTCGCGGGCGACGTAAACCGTCATCGGGCTGAAGCCGTAGCGCACGGTGATCTGCGGGCTGGCGCATTCCCAGCGGCCGCTGGGGTCGACGTAGGCCGCCACGCGGGTCTCGAAGCGCACGGTGGCGGTGCCGCGGGTGAGCCCGAGCACCTGCTGGCCGCCGCGCGCCTGGGGCGGGCCCAGCAGGGTGAGGGTCTTGTAGCTGGTACGAGTGTCGAGGCTGATCGGCTCGTCGTGGAGCTCGAGCTTCACCGACGGCGGCGCGAGCCTGTCGCAGCCATCGGCGAGGCAATGGCCGCACAACAGGAGGGTCAAGAGCCCGGCGAGGCGCATGGCGCGGCCCGGCTCAGGCGATGCTGTCGGCCATGCGGTCGAGGCTGTCGATGACCCGCACGCTGGCGCGCTCCATGGCTTCGACGTGCTTGAGCATCTCGGCCATGTCGCCGCGGTCGCGGGCGTCGATGGCGGCGATGCCCATGTCGTGCACGGCGGCGTGGGGCGCGTCGAGCTCACGGTAGGCGGGCAGCTTGCTGAAGGTGTCCTTGCCCTCGCCCTCGAAATACCATTTGCCGAGGCGGCATTCGGTATGGTGCGGCACGTCGTGGGTGTGGAGCTCTTCGAGCCCGAAGAGGCCGAGGTAAACCCGGAACTTGAAGACCAGGTGGTCGACCTTGGCGACTTCGACGAAGCTCTTGATCGCGCTGCTGGCGATGACCCCTTCCATCTGGTTGGAGAGGGTCATCAGCTTGCCCATGTCTTCGGTGGCGCGGGCGCCGCGGCCGCTGAACTCCTCGGCGGTGCGGGCGAGGACTTCCATCGCGCCCTTGGCCGAAATCGAGTTGTCGCGGATGCCCACCACCAGGCTCTCGATGTCCTTGGTGGCCTTGGCGGTGCGCTCGGCGAGCTTGCGCACCTCGTCGGCGACCACCGCGAAGCCGCGCCCGGCCTCGCCGGCCCGCGCCGCCTCGATGGCGGCGTTGAGGGCCAGCAGGTTGGTCTGGTCGGCGATCTCGTGGATGAGCTGGACGATGGCGCCGATCTCGCCGGCCTGCTGGGCGAGGCCGTCCACCTCGCGGGCGGTGGCGACGGAGTTCTCGGCGAGCAGATGCAGGCTGGTGGCGATCTCGGTGGTGGTCTGGCCGCTGCTCATCGAGACGTGGGCCGCCTCGAGGGCGCGGGCTTTTTCTTCCTTCAGTTTGGTGGCCATCGCGGCCAGGCTCTGCTGGGAACCGGAGAGGGTGCCGCTGAACATCGCCAGGTTGCGCAGGACGGCCTTGAGGGTTTCGCACTCGGCCTCCCTGGCGGCGGCGAGGGCTTGCTGGTCGGCGAGCAGCTGGCGGAGCTCGGCGAGCTCGGCATCGGCCGCCTGCTGGCGTGCCCTGAGTGCGAGGTTGTCGGTTTCGAGCGCTGCGATACGCTTTTCTTTTTGGAAGAACATCTCGGTCCTTTTGAGCCCGGAGTACCGGTGCCTGAAAAGTAGTGGGGGCCGCCGGAACACGGCGGCAATACAGGTGACTGCAAGGGCCCCCGCCTCCGGCAGGCCCGCCGGGGCCTATCACACGAATGAGACAGGGCAGTTACCACGAGCTTATCGACACCCGGCCAGCACTTCTGAAGTGGCGCGCCAGCGCCGGGCCGGCCAGCCTCGCCCCTCTCCGCGCAAAATCTCACGCTGCGGTGGGCAATACGGAGGCCGCTGAAAAAAATGCTGGCGCTCCCGCCGAAAGTCATCTAATATCCGCGCCCTCTGCACCTGCCCAGGTGGCGGAATTGGTAGACGCACTAGTTTCAGGTACTAGCGGGTAACTCCGTGGAGGTTCGAGTCCTCTCCTGGGCACCAAGGTTCTGCAAGGCTGGCTCCCGCCC
>JAKLLM010000238.1 GCA_023150125.1 Zoogloea sp. | reverse complement strand
TGCCGATCGCCTACTTCGACCGACTCGGCGTACCCCGGCTCTCATGACCTCAACTGCTCGAACCGCCCGGTGCGGACCCGCATGCCGGGTGGTGTGGGAGGGGATCGGTCAGGCAAACTGGCCGCCCCTATCCCGATGTCGGCTGTTTCGACGCGTCGCGGGCCACGCCCGCGGAGCTGGGGGCAGCCGCCTCAGCCGCCCATGCGGCGGGAAGCCTCCGGCCCGGTCATGCCGCCCACGCCCAGGCTCACCGCGGCAGCCCATTCCGCGGCGCTGTGCACCTGCTCGGCATACACCACCACCCCCAGGCCACGAGCCACGTCCACGATGGCCTTCACGAGGCGTTGATGGCCCAGGTTCTCGTCGAGCCCGGCAACAAAGCTGCCGTCGAGCTTCAGGTAGGCCAGGCGCAGCGCATACAGGCGGGGCAGCGCCGCCAGCTGGCGGCCGAAATGCTCGATCCCCAGCTGGGCGCCATGCCGCGCCAGGACTTCGGCCAGCCCCTCGAGGCCGGCCAGCTGAGGATCCAGCCCGCGCTCGCTGACCTCCACCGAGATCCGCGCCGCCGCCGCACCGGCCCCTGCCAGCAGCACATCCAGCCGCTCCAGGAAGCCTGGTTCGATCAGCGAACGGGGTGCCACGTTGATGGCGATCGGGTCGCCCGTCTCGGCCAGCCGGGCAATGCCCAGGCGCACGGCCTCGAGGTCACAGGCCGAGGCCAGCCCCACCCGCACCGCCGCCGGCATGAACTGGCCAGCGGTCAACACGCTCGCATCGCCCGCCCGGGGCAGGCGCAGCATGCACTCCCGGTGCACCAGCCGCCCGTCGTCGGCGAGCACTGGATAGTCGGTCAGCACGAACTCGTGGCGGGCCAGCGCCGCGTCGAGCAGCGCGCGCCATTCGCCCTCGCCGGGCACCACGAAGCCTTCCCGCTCCTGCTCCGCCTCGGCCACCAGGCAGCCCGTCGCCTCCGCCCGCATCAGCGCCGAATCGACCCGCGCCAGCAGCGCGCCGGGCGCATCGTCCCGCCGGTAGGGCACCGCCGCCGCATGCAGGCGCAAGCCGCGGCCCGCGTCGCCCTGAAGCTCGAGGGCCGCCACCGCACTGCACGCCTGCTCGAGGAGCGCCCGGCCCTCGGCGATCCCCGAACCCGGCAGCAGGATGCCGAACTCGGCACCGCCCAGCCGGGCCAGCGTGGCCTCCTCCACCCCATCGACGCAGGCCTGCAAGGCCCCGGCCACCGCCGCCAGCCAGGCGTCGGTGCGGGCCCGGCCCTGGGCCTGATTGAGCGCCGTCAGATCGGCCACCCGGAGCACCCCGACACAGCCCCCCGCCGGCGCATCGGCATCCGACAGGGCCCTCCGCAACTCACCGCCGAAGTACGCACGGTTCAGCAGGCCGGTGCCTGCGTCACGGCTCCCCTCGTCCCGCAGCGCGGCGATGCGCCCAGCCTGCTCGGCGAACAGGCTGCGCACGCGGTCGGACATGTGGTTCAAGGCCCGCGCCATGCTCCGCAGCTCCAGCACCTTCGGCTCCTCAAGCACGCGGAACTGACCGGCGCCGATCGCCTCGGCCTGCTCGGCCATGTCTTCGAGCGGGCGTCGCACCCAACGCAGCAATGCCGAAACCCCCAGCGCCCAGAAGATCCCGATCGCCAGCATCAGGCTGCCCAGCTGGAGCATGCCGCGCCACAGGGAGCGATAGGCATAGCCACGCGCCGCCTCCACCGTGACCTTGCCGGCCTGGCGCCAGCCATCGCTCACCATCGCCTGCCCGGGGCGCACGCTCATCGGCAGCAGCTGGATCAGCCAGCCCGGCACGCCGTCGGCCTGGTCGGGCTGGCTGCGCTCGACGAGCACCCGCCCGGCCGCGTCGGTGAAGCGGATCAGCCGGTAATGCCCGCCGTCGAAGAGCGCCGCCACCAGCAGCTCGGAGGTGGCCACGTCCTTGCTCTGCTGGGACATCGACAGGGCCAGCGACACCGCGCCGTCCCCCGACTGAGCCTGAAGTTGCTGCTCGAAATAGCTGCGCGCGGTGAACAGGCTGATCGCAAACGCGCCCGCCAGCACCACCACCATCGCAACCACCACACTGATCCACAAGCGTCTCACCAGCGACATCTTCACTCCCTCAAGGCACGTAGCCCTCGATCCGCATCCGCAGCAGCAGCTCGCGCCAGCGCGACACCCGGTCCACCGGGCTCGACGCCTGCTCCGCGCTCCCCACGAAAACACCCTGCATGTTGAAACTGAACACCGGCACCAGATCAGGCCGCGCACTGGCGGGCCGGATGGTCGACACGAGATTATCCAGCACCAGCGGCATCCCGCCCGGCTCGGCGTAGTAGCCGAGCACCATGTGGGCCTGGCTCACCGAGCTGGCAGGCCCGCCGATCCGCGCGCGTACGTAGGTCATCCGCAGCCGGCTGTCGGCAACCCCGAGCTCGCGCAGGCTGAAATACTTCGCGAAGACGAAGTCCTCGCAGTCGCCGCTTCCCCGGGCCAGGGTCTCGAGGGGCGACGCCCAGTAATCCGGCTGCCCCCAGACCACCGGATCTTCGGCGAAACGGATGCGCCGGTTGAAGAACTCGTTGACCCGCTGCAGCTGCTCCGCCTCGGGCAGCTCGCGCCATCCTGCCATCGCCGCGCGCCAGCCGTCGACAGCCTCTGCCGCCGCAACCCCGTAGCGCTGCAGGGCCGTCTGGCGCATGCGCTCGAGCTCGAACGCCGCCCCCGCGGCCCCCGCCAGCGCCACGCCGACGAGCGCAGGCAGCGCCCAGCGCCGAGCGTGGCGCAGCATCGGAGCTGACAGGCGCTGAAAACGGGAGTGAGGCATCTCGGCTGGAAGAAACAAGGCACGGGTGGGCAGGCAGGAAGGACGCAAGAACCCGGACGAATAAGAAATGTCCATCCGGGCTGAGCGCTCATTCCTTGGCATTACGGCGCGACCCTGTAAAAATTAAGTATCTTGATCTCATGACGGGTATTTGTAAAAAATTGCCTCAGAAACACCCTTTATGTTGATTTATCAATAGAACATCCAAATCTGTCGCAACCTTGCACATGTTGGGCAATTAGAATTGCGGCCAGCCCCCACAACCGACGCAGAGCTGCGGACCCTGAATCAGCGCCCTGGCGCAGGCATCCGCCCCGAACCGTGATGAAAAAATTCTACGCATCCCCGCTTACCGTCAGCCTGACGCTGTCCTTCCTCGCAATTCCGGCCGTCTACGCCGCCGCGCCGGGCACCCTGCCCGACACGGTCGAGAAGGCAATCCTGCGCAACCCCGAAGTCATGGCCCGACTCCACGACTACCAGGCCGCCGATGCCGAGCGCGATGTTGCCCGCGGCGGGCTCTTTCCGAGGGTCGACCTCCAGGGCTACACCGGTCGCGAGCGTCGCGACACCCCCGTCAGCCCCGTCAGCACCTACAACCGCCCCGGCTACCAGCTCCAGCTGCGCCAGCTGATCTTCGACGGTTTCGCCACCCAGAACGACATCAAGCGCCTGGGCTACGCCCGCGCCGTCCGCTATTTCGAGCTCCTCGGCACCACCGACGAAATCGCCTACGAAGCCTCCCGGGCCTACCTCGACGTGCTGCGTTACCGCGAACTCGCCAGGCTCGCCCAGGAAAACTGGGCCATCCACAAGGAAACCGTCGACCAGATCGAGCGCCGCGTCAAGGCCGGCGTGGGCCGTCGGGTGGACCTCGAGCAAGCCTTCGGCCGTCTCGCCCTCGCGCAGTCCAACTGGCTCACCGAAAGCTCCAACCTGCACGACGTCAGCCAGCGCTACCAGCGCATCGTCGGCGAGGCGCCCCTCGACACCCTGCAGGCGCCGCCGGCCTTTGCCGGCAAGCTGCCGGGCGAAAAGGAAGTGCTGCGCCAGGCCGTGACCACCAACCCCGGCTTCCGGGCCGCGGTGTCGAACATCCGCTCGTCCCGCGCCAACATCGACGTGCAGCGCGCCAACTACTCGCCGACGGTCGAGTTCCGCGCCAACACCGGCATGGACAAGAACCTCCTCGGCGTGACCGGCGAGACCTACTCCAGCGCCATGCAGGTGCTGCTCAACTGGAACCTCTTCAAGGGCGGCGCCGATGAGGCGCGCATCCGCCAGAGCCACGAGCAGCTCTACAACGCCACCGACCTGCGCGACAAGGCCTGCCGCGACATCCGCCAACAAACCGCCATCGCCTGGAACGACGTCAAGAAGCTCAAGGAGCAGCTGGTCTACCTCGAGCAGCACCAGCTCTCCACCGAGAAGGCCCGCGACGCCTACCGCCAGCAGTTCGACATCGGCCAGCGCAGCCTGCTCGACGTGCTCAACACCGAGAACGAACTCTTCGAAGCGAAGCGCGCCAGCGCCCGCGCCCGCTACGACCTGACCCTGGCCGAGCTGCGCGTCCTCACCCAGACCCACCGCATCCTGCCCAGCATGGAGCTCGTGTCGGTGGCCAAGCAGGGCCCCGAGGAAGCCGGCGCCACCGAGCCGGCCGAAGACGAAACCGTGCAGTGCAGCACCGAGCTCCCTGCGGTGCAGCCCCTCGACACCGTCGGCGCCATGCGCGGCCGCCCGCAGCCGTCGGAGCTGCCGCCGCCCGCCCCCATGCCGCTGGCGAGCCCGTCTTCGGGCACCCCGCCGGCAGCCGCCACGCCGGCCATCGAGCCTCTCGTGAAAGCCTGGGCCGCGGCCTGGACGGCGAAGGACGTGAAGACCTACCTCAACTTCTACTCGCCCCGCTTCAAGCCCGACCAGGGCAGCCTCGCCGCCTGGACCAAGCAGCGCACGCAACGCATCGAGCAAGCCACCAACATCGCCGTCGAAGTGGACAAGCTGAACGTGCGGAGCATTTCCCCGAACGCCGCCGAAGCCCAGTTCGTCCAGCGCTACAGCTCGACGCGCGCCAAGGACGTCATGAACAAGACCCTCCAGTACGAGCTGGAAAACGGCCAATGGAAGATCGTCCGCGAGAGCAATCGCTGAACTCGCCAGATCGGCCCGCACGAGTGCGAACCATTGAAAAACAAAAAGGGAGCCAGCGGCTCCCTCAGGCTGTTGACAAAGCCAAGCCTCCGCCAGCCCCCGCCCGCCGGGGGCTTCGTTTTTTATAATGGCGGCATGCTCAAACCTGCTGCCGCCACTGCTCAGACCGAACTGGAGATGGTGACGCTGGACCAACTGGTTCC
>JAKLLM010000237.1 GCA_023150125.1 Zoogloea sp. | reverse complement strand
AGCACCATGCCCGACTACAAGGCCAACAACCCGGCCCACAGCCGCGAAGCCGCCGAGGCCGCCTACCAGAAGCTCATCGCCGCCGAGCGCAAGGCCATCATCGACAGGGCTACCGCCGCCGCCAGCGACGACGCCCTCGTCGACGCCCGCCGCGGACTCCAGGACGTCATCCTCGGCGTCAAACTCGAAGCCAAGGCCCTCTACGGCCCCAGCTCGGACCAGGTCGCCGCGCTGGGGTTGAAGAAAAAGTCGGAGAAGGCGAGGAAGTCGAAGCCGAAGGTGCAGAAGGCGGCGGAGTGAAGAGGGGTGCCCTGGCTTGGTTGTAGATGAGGCAGGGCAGGTGAGAGGACAGCGGCCGGGAGGCCGCTGTTACTTTGGTGTGAGACTGTTGGTGTATGAATGACGGTTGTCGGCCAGTTGCAGCCGGTCGTCATTCGATCCAGATAGCGGCCATTCGGGCGGGGCGGCACGCCATGTACCTAATTTCCACATGATCGGATGAACCCACTATGCCGAAGGCTGCTGTTTTTCTGTATTGTTATTTTGCTTTGTGCGTAATTCCTGATTCTAAATAGTCGCTTGCAAAATACGTTATTCAACATTTCGATTTTATGCGGCAGAACTGTCGCTCTAAAATAAAGCTATATTTTTCAATCAAACATCCAACCTCTACTATGATTTTAGTTTTAACCGATCAACACGATAAGCACGCTGACAGCGTCTGCCGAAAGTTCGAGTTACGCGACTTATGTTATTTTCGACTGAACCTTGATGTTGCTTCGCTCCAGCAAACGTCTATCACATTTTCTGGAGGTGTGTGGAAAATTAAACAACGGGATGAAGAAATTCTCTCAACCAGAATTACTTCGGTTTGGGCAAGAAGGCCGTTTGTCGAAGTAATGCTTGATGAAGAGACGAATGATATTGGATTCAAGATTTGGCGCGGAGAATGGAATAAAACCTTGCTTGGGTTGTATAAAACGTTAAAGGAAGTCAAGTGGTTGAATCCGCTAGCTAAGTCATATCAAGCTGAGAATAAGTACGTGCAATTAGATGCTGCTATAGAGGTTGGGTTCTTGATTCCGGATTTTATAGTAAGCAATAATAAATCAGATATTGCCACCTTTTTCGAAACACATCAGCCTGTAGTCCTGAAACCTCAAAATCAAGAATTCTATAAAGACCCGGTTGATGGATCGTTCAAAGGAATGTACGTTAACAAAATATCAAAAGATGATCTGGGTGAATTTTCGGAAGTGGGTGAAAATCCGATATTCGTTCAAGCCTATACGGAGAAACAATATGAGGTTCGATATACTGTGGTTGGGGATGCTCATCACGTATGCCGAATAGACTCTCAGAGATCAAAATTGGCCAAC
Organism: Zoogloea sp.; assembly: GCA_023150125.1. GTDB lineage: Bacteria > Pseudomonadota > Gammaproteobacteria > Burkholderiales > Rhodocyclaceae > Zoogloea. The sequence goes on along the minus strand of JAKLLM010000237.1, from coordinate 3,851 downwards.
ATTGATTGGAGAAGATACGATATACCAAATACGCCACATTATCCGATGGAGCCACCGCACAACATTAGGTTGAAAGTAAATAGCCTAATGAAGTTGTTGGGTCTCCATTTTGGGGCGATGGATTTTATTGTAACGCCATCAAATGAATGGTATTTTCTTGAAATCAACACAATGGGGCAATGGCTTTGGATAGAGGACTTAACAGGATTAAATATTTCTGGGTCGATAGCCGACTTTTTTAACCAACCGTGAGGTAATGAAACAATGAAGGTGTTTTCTCAGCGCTACCTTGAATCCCCCAGCAACGATGAAGTATCTGACGAGAATTGGAGCTGGGAGCCATCAAATCCAAGTGCAAGAAAGATATACGGCAGCGGTGCATCTACAAACACTCAGCAATCAACGTATGCTGCGGAAAAAGATGATCGTTCCGACTCTGATCGTCCCAACGAGGGCATGCTGATTGCAGCGTAAGCGCTAACACTGCGGTCAACTGGGGCGCCCAAACAGTCGGCTTCGCCACCTGTTTGGGCGCCCGTTACCTTCGACGTTGAACGACAGCTTTCCTCAAAGCTCAACGGCCGCATTGGGTCAGTCGCAAACCTACACGCTCACTCCTTCATTCCCACGCCGAGTGCTGCTGAAGCCGCACCTATAGAAATGTGTGTCGACCGCTGCGAGGTTTATTCCTCGCCATCCTTCCCACAAACCCGATTCCTCCCCCCACCCTTCGCCTCATACAAGGCCCTATCCGCCCGGTTCAGCAGCACATCAATATTGTCTTCCGGTGATCCCATGCTCGACACCCCGATCGACACGCTGAAGGTCACGGGCAGGCCTTCGGTGAGGGGGATTCTTGCGTTGGCGATGGTTTCGCGGAGGCGTTCGGCGGCGTCGAGGGCGGCTTGCTGGTTGGTTTCGGGGAGCAGCACGGCAAACTCTTCGCCGCCCAGGCGGCCGAGGATGTCCACGTCGCGGAAGGTGGCGTGGCTGAGGTCGGCGACCGCCTTGAGCACGGTGTCACCCACCTTGTGGCCGTAGCGGTCGTTGATCAGCTTGAAGTGGTCGATGTCGAGCATGAGCATCGACAGGGGGTTGCCGTAGCGGTGGGCGCGGCTCAGTTCGTGCTCGGCGCGTTCCATGAAGTGGCGGCGGTTGTAGACGCCGGTGAGGTAGTCCACGTGGGCCTGGCGCAGGAGCTCTTCTTCGAGGATCTTGCGTTCGGTGATGTCGGTGTGGGTGCCGCACATGCGGGTGGCCTTGCCGTGCTCGTCGCGCTGCATCACCTCGGCCTGGTCGAGGATCCAGCGGATGCTGCCGTCCTTGTGGAGCATGCGGTATTCGAGCTTGTGGGCCTTGCTGCGGCCCTCGACCACGTCGAAGATCGAGGCCCAGGCGCGCTCCCGGTCGTTGGGGTGGACGAAGTCTGACCACTGCTGGGCGGTGTGTTCGAGTTCGTCGAAGGTGTAGCCGAGCATGTGCCCCCACTGGGGGTTGCGCTCGACCTTGCCGGCGGCGATGTCCCAGTCCCAGAAGCCGAGCTCGGCGCCTTCGAGCACGAAGCGCAACTGCTTGGCCCGCTCTTCCAGCGCGGCCTCGGCCTGCTTGCGTTCGGTGATGACGTCGAAGAGCGCCACAAAGTGCTCCGGCTGGGGGCAATACACCGATACCGAAAACCACTGCGCCATCGACTTGACGAACATCACGAAGGTTTCGGGCGGGCCGCTCCGGGCGACGCGCCCGAACACCTCCAGCAGCGCGGAGTCGGTTTGCGGCAGTGTCGGCACGACCTCGCTCACATGCTTCCCGCGCACGTCGGCGAGCCCGGTCTGGGTGTGGAAGGCGGGGTTGGTGTAGAGGAAGAGGAAGTCGCTGGGCTGCCCGTCGACGTACTCCATGCGGCAGTAGGAGACGCCGTTGAGCAGGTGTTCGAGCAGGCCGTCGAGCACCGCGCGAGCTTCGGGGGGGCCGGCGTCGGGGGCGGGGTCGGTGGGGGACGGGGCGCGCTCGGCGGGGGCGGTCATCGACGATCTCGGAGCTGTCGGTTGGAGCCCAAACGATACACGCATCTTTTTGAGATCGGCAGTGGGCCGCTGCCCGGGGTGTGCAAGGGGGCACGGACGGCCCTTGAAGCACAAGGCGGCCTCGTGGGCCGCCTTGTGCTGTGCAGAGCAATGCTGGCCTTACTTCTTGCGGGCCGGCGGTACGTCGGTGCAGCTGCCGTGGGCCACTTCGGCGGCCATGCCGACGGTTTCACCCAGCGTGGGGTGGGGGTGGATGGTCTTGCCGATATCCACCGCATCCGCGCCCATCTCGATGGCGAGGCACACTTCGCCGATCATGTCGCCGGCGCTGGGGCCGACGATGGTGCCGCCGATGACCCGGTGGGTTTCGGCGTCGAAGATGAGCTTGGTGAAGCCGTAGTCGGCGCCGTTGGCGATGGCGCGGCCACTGGCGGCCCACGGGAACTTGGCGGTCTCCACCTTCTTGCCCTCGGCCTTGGCCTGGGCTTCGGTGTAGCCGACCCATGCGACCTCGGGGTGGGTGTAGGCGACGCCGGGGATCACGGTGGCGTCGAAGGCTGCCCGGGCGAGCTCCGGCTTGCCTTGTGCCTCGCCGGCGGCGACTTCGGCCGCCACATGGGCCTCATGCACGGCCTTGTGGGCGAGCATGGGCTGGCCGACGATGTCGCCGATCGCGAAGATGTGGGGCACGTTGGTGCGCATCTGGGCATCGACCGGGATGAAGCCGCGTTCGCCCACGATCACGCCGGCCTTGTCGGCGCCGATCTTGTTGCCGTTGGGCGCGCGGCCCGCGGACTGCAGGATCATGTCGTACTTCACCGGCTCGGTGGGGGCGCCTTCGCCTTCGAAGCTCACGTAAAGGCCGTCGTCCTTCGCCTCGACGGCGACGGTCTTGGTCTTCAGCATGATCTTGTCGAAGCGGCTGGCGTTCTGCTTTTCCCACACCTTGACGGCGTCGCGGTCGGGGCCCTGCATGAGGCCGTCCATCATCTCGACCACGTCGACGCGGGCGCCGAGGGTGGACTAGACGGTGGCCATCTCGAGGCCGATGATGCCGCCGCCGATGACCAGCATCTTGCCCGGCACGAAGCGCAGCTCGAGGGCGCCGGTGGAGTCGACGATGCGCGGGTCGCGGGGGATGAAGGGCAGATGCACGGCGGCGCTGCCGGCGGCGATGATGCACTGCTTGAACTTGACGACCTTGTTGTTGCCGGTCTTGTCCTGGCTGGTGCCGGTGGTTTCTTCGACGGCGATGTGGTTCGGGTCGAGGAAGCTGCCGTAGCCGCGGATGACATCCACCTTGCGGCCCTTGGCCATGCCGGCGAGGCCGCCGGTGAGCTTGCCGACCACTTTGTCTTTGTGGGCGCGCAGGGCGTTCACGTCGACAGTGGGCTTGGCGAAGCTGATGCCGGCGGTGCTGACGTGCTCGGCCTCCTCGATCACCGCCGCCACGTGGAGCAGCGCCTTGGACGGGATGCAGCCGACGTTGAGGCAGACGCCGCCGAGGGTGGCGTAGCGCTCGATGATGGCCGTCTTGAGGCCGAGGTCGGCGGCGCGGAAGGCCGCGGAGTAGCCGCCGGGGCCGGCGCCGAGGACGACGAGGTCGTATTCGACGTCGGCACTGCCGGCGTGGGCGGCGGCAGCCGGAGCCGCCACCGGGGCAGCGGCCGCAGCCGCAGCAGCCGGTGCAGCCGCCGCAGCCGGAGCTGCCGCAGCGCCGGCGCCAGCGGCTTCGAGCTTGATCAGCACGCTGCCTTCGGACACCTTGTCGCCCAGGCTGACCAGCAGCTCCTTGACCACGCCGGCGGCCGGGGAGGGCACGTCCAT
>JAKLLM010000236.1 GCA_023150125.1 Zoogloea sp. | reverse complement strand
AGCACCTCCTCGGGATAGCCGGTGATGCGGCAGAACTCGGCATTCGCCTGCAGGTAGCGCCCCTCGGCATTGACCAGCGCCATCCCGATGGAGGCGTTGCGATACAGGGAGTCGAGCCGGGCATGGGAATCCGACACCTCCTGGCGGGCACGGCGCAGGCTGGTCACGTCGGAGACCGCGCCGGCCGTGCGGTGTGGCCGGCCCGCGGCATCGAACTCGGTCCGCCCCACCAGGTGAAACCAGGCTGGCGTGCCGTCGCCCCGGCGCAGCGCGAACTCGCAGTCCAGCGCGGCGCCCTGCCGCAGGTGGGCGCGCAAGGCGGCCACGAGCTCACCGCGCGCAGCCCCGCTCACCATGCGGAGGATTCCCCTCAGGCTGCGCGGCATGGCACCCACGGCGTACCCGAGCAGCTGCTCGCAGCGCGGCGAAAGGTAGAGCGAATGCACGCCCGCCGCATGTTCCCACTCCCAGATACCCTCGTCCGTGGCCGACACCGCGAGCTCGAAGCGCTTCTCGCTGCGCCGCAGATCGGCGGTCATCGTCTCGGCGATCTGCTCGGCCCGCTTCTGCTGCCCCGAGAGGTTGCCCAGCAGGAAAGCCAGCAGGGCCGATGCAAGCAGCCCCCCTCCGGCAGCCAGGGTGGACGCCGCGAGCTGGCCGGAAGGTGGCGGCGGCGAGATGGACAAGGCCCACACCCGGCCACCGAAGCGCCACTCGCGGTGCAGCGCGGCGGGCCCGGCATCCGGCAAACCTTCGGAGGCGTAAATCCGCTCGGGCAGCCCGCTGCTCACGTCGTCGACGCGCAGGCCATAGCCGGGGACCACATCGTGGCTCAGGGTGCCGAACAGCGCCTGCAGCTGGAGGCCGACCGCCACCATCCCGTAGGGCGCCTCCACCTCGTTCCCCTCCTCGGCCAGCAGCGCCTTCCGGTAAAGGATGACGCCGCGGGCGGGCGTGCCGGAGTCCCGCGCAGCGAGGTCGAGCGGCCCGGTCATCGCCAGCTTGTCGGAGCGCAGGGCCACGTCCATGGCAGGGCGCCGGAGGGCGTCGCCGTAACCATCGTAACCGATGGAGCTGAGGGTTCGCGGCGACTGGGGCCAGATGTAATTGACAGGAAAGGTGATCGCCGCGCGTGCCGGGTCGGGCACAGGCAGGATACGCACGTCACGCTCGTAGGCCGCCGAGAGGAGCGTCTCGATGGCATCGACCCGGGCCGTTTCGACCCGGCGCAGAAAGCCGATGCCGACGACTTCGGGCAGCGCATCGATCGGCCTCAGGCCGGCGACGTAGTCTTCGAACTCGCGCCGCTCGACGAGATTCTGGGCGCTGAACAGGCCGGCCACGCCCCGGAGGATGAGGTCGACCTTGCCGACCCTCTCATTGACCTGCTGCAGCAGCCGGTCTGCGGCGGCCTCGTGATAGGCCGATTCGAGGCGGCTCTCGTTCTCGCGCAGGGAGAGCCAGCCCGCCAGCGTGGCCAGCAAACCCAACGTCAGCGCCACCGCAAACCAGCGCGTCCCGACCGCACAAACCCCACCGCCCCGCCCCGACGCGGGACGGGCCTCCTGAAAGATTGCGGGGCGCGGGCTCATCCCGGCGTGAACGGCCTGCCGCCACAAAGCTTGAGGGGCAAACCCCCGCTTTGTCAGCCCTTGAAAGTCAGGCGCAGCCTACGCTGTCCTTGACTCCGCATTTACGCAGGATATTTTCCAGCGGGCAGAATCGCGTGAAACCGCTCTGGAACAGATTGGCTCCGACGAAGGCCGTGAACCACAGGAAATTACGGCTCACGAAGAGGGGGCTGCCTTCGACCCCGAGGGCCAGGGAGATCAACACGAAGGCGCCGGCAAAGATGCGGACGAACTGATTGACGGTGAGGTTCATGATTGCGCTCCGTTGTGGGCCGCGGCGCGCCGATGGGTGGCCGCGTAGTAGAGAACCGGGATCACGACGAGCGTGAGGAGGGTGGACACCAGCACCCCGAAGATCAGGCTGATCGCCAGGCCGTTGAAGATCGGGTCGTCGAGGATGAACACCGCGCCGATCATCGCCGCCAGGCCGGTCAGGCCGATCGGCTTGGCGCGCACCGCGGCGGCGTGGATGGTAGCCTCGGCGAGGCTGGTGCCGGCCGCCACCTGCTGGTCGATGAAGTCCACCAGCAGGATCGAGTTGCGCACGATGATGCCGGCCAGCGCGATCATCCCGATCATGCTGGTGGCGGTGAACTGGCTGCCCAAGAGCGCATGGCCGGGCATCACGCCGATGATCGTCAGCGGGATCGGCGCCATGATGATCAGCGGAACCAGATAGCTGCGGAACTGGGCCACCACCAGCACGTAGATCAGCACCAGGCCCACCGCGTAGGCGGCACCCATGTCGCGGAAGGTCTCGTAGGTGATCTGCCATTCGCCGTCCCACTTGATCGCGTAACCGGCGTAGGGGTCGTCGGGCTGGTGGATGAACCACTCGTCCAGCGTGCCCGCCAGCCGCTCGCCGACCAGCGGCAGGTCCTTCACCTTGCTGCGGATGTCGAACATGCCGTAGAGAGGCGAATCCAGCCGCCCGCCCATGTCGCCGGTCACATACACCACCGGCAGCAGGTCCTTGTGGTAGATCACCTGCTCGCGCCGGGTCGGCACCACCTGCACCAGGTCGGACACCGGCACCAGCGCGCCGCCGGCCTCGGCGCCGCGGGCGCGCACCTTCATCTGCAACAGGGTGTCGATGCTGCCCAGGCGCTCGGCCGGCAGCGTCAGGCGCACCGGGATTTCATACTTGTTGTCGCTGCCATGCACCGGCGTGACGTTCTCGCCGCCGAGGCCGAGGCGCACCACCTCGACGATGTCGGCCTGGGCCACCCCGAGCTGGGCCGCCTTGGCCTGGTTGACCCGCAGCACCAGCTTGGGCGCATCTTCGTCCACCGTGTCGTCCACGCCGACGATGTCCGGCGTCGCCTCGAAGGCCGCACGCAGCTTGCCGGCCACCGCCACCTGGCCGGCGTAGTCGGGGCCGTACACCTCGGCGACGATGGGCGACAGCACCGGCGGGCCGGGCGGCACCTCCACCACCTTGGCGTTGCCGCCGTGTTTTTTGGCGATCGCCGCCACCGCATCGCGCACCGACACGGCAATCTCGTGGCTCTTGCGGCTGCGTTCGTGCTTGCCGATCAGGTTGACCTGGATGTCGCCCATCTCGGGCTGGGCGCGCAGGTAGTACTGGCGCACCAGGCCGTTGAAGTTGATCGGCGCGGCGGTGCCGGCGTAGGCCTGGAAGTCGGTCACCTCGGGCACCGTGGCCAGCTCATCGCCGATCTCGCGGAGCACCTCGGCGGTGGTCTCGACGGGCGTGCCGACCGGCATGTCGAGCACCACCTGGAACTCGCTCTTGTTGTCGAAGGGCAGCATCTTGAGCACCACCAGCTGCACCACCGCCAGCGACACCGACAGCGCAATCGCCAGCACCACGCCGAACCACAGCTTCGCCCGCGCCCGCCCGCCGGTATGGGGGTCGAGCAGCGGCGTCATGATGCGGCGGAACAGCGCCTCGAGCCGCGTGGTGAGCTTGTCCGGGGCGTGGTTGGGCGCCGCCCCGTGGGACTGGCCCTTCATGAGCTTGCCGGCCAGCCACGGCGTGACGACGAAGGCCACCGCCAGCGAAATGAACATGCCCATCGACGAGTTGATCGGGATCGGGCTCATGTAGGGCCCCATCAGCCCGGAGACAAACGCCATCGGCAAGAGCGCCGCGATCACCGTGAAGGTGGCCAGGATGGTCGGCCCGCCCACCTCGTCGACGGCCTTGGGGATCAGCTGCCAGAGGGGCTTGTCGGGTTCCAGCAGATGCCAGCGGTGGATGTTCTCGACCACCACGATGGCGTCGTCCACCAGGATGCCGATCGAGAAGATCAGCGCGAACAGGCTCACCCGGTTGAGCGTGAAGCCCCACGCCCACGACGCGAACAGCGTGGCCGCCAGCGTCAGCGTGACCGCCGCGCCAACGATCACCGCCTCGCGCCTGCCGAGCGCAAAGAACACCAGCAACACCACCGCGGACGTGGCGAAAACCAGCTTGCCGATCAGCTTGTCGGCCTTCTCGGTGGCGGTGGCGCCATAGTTGCGGGTCACCGTCACCTCGACGCCCTCGGGCACGATGCTGCCCTTCAATGCCTCGATGCGGCGGATCACCCCGTCGGCCACGTCGGCGGCGTTCTCACCTGGCTTCTTGGAGATCGACAGCGTCACCGCCGGGAAACGCTCGCCGCCGGCCTCCGCTGCGCCGGCCGCCTTGCCGAGCCCGTGCCACACATAGCGCGAGGGCTGGTCCGGGCCGTCGAGCACCTCGGCCACGTCGGCCAGATACACCGGCTTGCCGCTGGAGACGCCCACCACCAGCTTGCGCACATCGTCGGCGCTGGCGATGTAGGTGCCGGTCTGCACCAGCACCTCGCGGTTGTCGCGGGTCAGCGTGCCGCTGGGCTGGGAGGCGTTGGAGAGCAGCAGCGCGCCCTTCAGGTCCTGGGGCGTGATGCCGAAGGCGTTCATCCGGCCCGGGTCCATCAGCACCCGCATCACGTGGCCGGGGCCGCCGATGGTACTCACGTCGCGGGTGCCCTTGACGCGCTTGAGCTCGAGCTCCACCGCGCGCCCGACCTGCTGCAGGTCGAAGGCCGAGCGAGCCGGGTCGCGGGTCCACAGCGTTAGCGCCACCACCGGCACGTCGTCGATGCCCTTCGGCTTGACGACGGGCGGCTGCACGCCCAGCTGGGGCGACAGCCAGTCCTGGTTGCTGTGGATGGTGTCGTAGAGGCGCACGATGGCGTCCTGGTTCTTGACGCCCACTTTGAACTGCACGGTGATCACCGCCATGCCCGGTCGCGACACCGAATACACGTGGTCCATGCCAGCGATGCGCGACAACACCTGCTCGGCCGGCCGCGCCACCAGCGATTCGACATCCTTGGCCGAGGCGCCGGGGAAGGCCACCATCACGTCGGCCATCGTCACGTCGATCTGGGGCTCCTCCTCCTTGGGCGTGACGAGGGTGGCAAACACGCCGAGGAGCATCAGCACCAGGGCCAGGAGGGGCGTCAGCGCGTTCTGCTGGAACAGCGCCGCAATGCGTCCGGAGATCCCCATGGCTCAGGGCTTCCGTCGGACGAGGCCGGCGCGCACCGGGTCGAGGGCGATGGTCTCACCGCCCGACAGGCCCGCCAGCACCTCCACCGAGGCGTCGT
>JAKLLM010000235.1 GCA_023150125.1 Zoogloea sp. | reverse complement strand
GCCTCCGAGATGATCGAAGTGCCCGGCGTGGGCGACCGCCCGCCGCGCAAGCTGTCCCGCCAGGCCCTCGCCGACGTGATCGAGCCGCGGGTGTGCGAACTCTACGAGCTGGTCCAGGCCGAGCTGCGCCGCAGCGGCTACGAGGAGCTGCTGTCGTCTGGCATCGTGCTGTCCGGCGGTGCGGCGGTGATGCAGGGCATGGTCGAGCTCGGCGAGGAGGTCTTCCACATGCCGGTGCGCATCGGCCATCCGCGCTACGACGGCCCCCTCTCCGAGGTGGTCTGCGAGCCGCGCTATGCCAACGCAATGGGTCTCGTCATGGAGGGCGCGGCCCAGAAACGCCGGGGAATGCAGGCCCGCCAGACGCGCAATGTGGGGCAGGTGTTTTCAAGGATGCGCTCCTGGTTCGAGCGCAATTTCTGAGGAAGGACAAAGCCCGGCTTTTTGGGCTGAATCCGGAAGAATTACGATCTGCACCGGTCTTATTTAGTTGTAAAATTTTGGCCCGATACTAAATAAAGACCCGAGTGCACATCGACAATGTCAGTGCAGTTAAATTTGGAGGCGAGTTAAATGTTTGAAATTGTTGAAAAGGCATCGGGTGGCACCAGTATCAAGGTGATCGGTGTCGGTGGTGCCGGCGGCAACGCCGTCGACCACATGATCCGCGAAGGTGTGCTGGGCGTTGATTTCATCACCGCCAACACCGACGCCCAGGCCCTGTCCCGCTGCCTGGCCCCGACCAAGGTCCAACTCGGCAAGACCGGCCTCGGCGCCGGCTCGAAGCCGGAAGCCGGCCGCGCCGCCGCGCAGGAGTCCCGCGACGCCATCGCCGCGGCCCTCGAAGGTGCCCACATGTGCTTCATCACCGCCGGCATGGGCGGCGGCACCGGCACCGGCGCAGCCCCCGTGGTGGCCGAGATCGCCAAGGAAATGGGCATCCTCACGGTTGCCGTGGTGACCAAGCCCTTCGACTTCGAGAACCGCATCCGCGTCGCCGAGAGCGGCGTCGAGGAGCTCTCCAAGCAGGTCGACTCGCTGATCGTGGTGCTTAACGACAAGCTGCTCGAAGTCTATGGCGACGACGCCGGCTTCGAGGACTGCTTCCGTTCGGCCGACAACGTGCTGACCAGCGCCGTCGGCGGCATCGCCGAGATCATCAACGTGCCGGGCCTCGTCAACGTCGACTTCCAGGACGTGCGCACCGCGATGGCCGAGATGGGCCGCGCGATGATGGGTTCCGCCCAGGCTTCCGGCCTCGACCGCGCCCGCATCGCCGCCGAGCAGGCCGCCGTGTCGCCGCTCCTCGAGGGCACCGAGCTGTCCGGCGCCCGCTGCGTGCTGATCAACATCACCGCCAGCCGCTCGCTGAAGATGTCCGAAGTGCGTGACGCCGTGAAGACGGTGCAGGCCTTCGCGGCTTCCGAAGCCTTCGTCAAGTACGGCACCGTCTTCGACGAAAACATGGAAGACCGCATCCGCGTCACCGTGGTCGCCACCGGCCTCGGCGCCGTGCGCGCTGCCGCCATGCCGCGCAAGATGGAAGTGATCCGTACCGGTACCGACAACGTGAGCATGGAGATCGACTACGGCAACCTCGAGCTGCCGGCGGTGATCCGCCGCACCTCGCGCACCACCGTCGAGGCCATGAGCGCCAACGGCATGTCCACCCTGGATATCCCGGCCTTCCTGCGCAAGCAGGCGGACTGATCCGTCCGGGGCCGCGGATGCGGCCGTGGTGAAACGCGCAGCGTGACGTCGCCTCCGTCCGTTGCGCGTTTTGCTTTTGCAGTCCGGGTGCAGGCCTTGTTTGTTGCGGCGCAGCAAAAGCGCTGTGTTAAAATCAGGTTACCAGAACGTGGGTTTCCATCATGCTCAAGCAACGCACCCTGAAGACCATCGTCAGCGCCACCGGAGTGGGGCTCCACAGCGGTAACAAGGTCACGCTCACGTTGCGTCCGGCGGCGCCGGACACCGGCGTGGTGTTCCACAGGGTCGACCTGGACCCGGTCGTCGACCTGCCCGCCGACCCCTATGCCGTGTGCGACACGCGCATGTGCTCGGGGCTGCTCCAGGGTGACGCCAAGGTCAATACCGTCGAGCACCTGATGTCGGCCCTCGCCGGCCTGGGCGTCGACAACGTGCACATCGACGTCGATGCGGCCGAGATCCCCATCCTCGACGGCAGTGCCGGCCCCTTCGTGTTCCTGATCCAGTCGGCCGGCATCGAGGAGCAGAAGGCGCCGAAGCGCTTCCTGCGCGTGCTGAAGCCCGTCGAGTACGTCGAAGGCGACAAGTGGGTGCGCCTCGAGCCCTACGACGGCTTCAAGCTGAGCTTCTCCATCCTCTTCAACCATCCGGCCATCGACAGCACCGGCACCTCGGTGACCATCGATTTCGCCCAGAATTCCTATGTGCGCGAGGTATCGCGGGCGCGCACCTTCGGCTTCATGCAGGACGTGGAGTTCATGCGCGCCAACGGCCTCGGGCTCGGCGGCAGCCTCGACAACGCCATCGTGATGGACGAATACCGGGTGCTCAACGCCGACGGCCTGCGCTACGCCGACGAGTTCGTGAAGCACAAGGTGCTCGACGCGATCGGCGATCTCTACCTCGCCGGCCACCCGCTGCTGGCCGCCTACAGCGCCTACAAGTCGGGCCATGCCCTCAACAACCAGATCCTGCGGGTGCTGCTGGAAGACAAGACCGCCTGGGACATCGTGACCTTCGAAGAAGACGCGAGCACTCCGCCCGCAGTCGCCCAGCTGTTCGACCTGGCCCTCAACTGAGCCTGACGCCATGCTTCTGCTGCGCCTCCTGGCGGTGCTGGTCGGCATTGGCATCTGCGGCTCGGTCTTTGCGTATTTCTTCACCCGCGAGCCGCGCTACCTGGCGCTGGCGTGGCGGCTGTTCCGCTGGGCGCTGGTCGTCGCGCTGGTGTTCTTCGCGCTGCTGATCGTCGAGCGGGTCTTCGTGACGGTGGCCTGAGCGGCACCCGGGCGCCGCCGGTTCAGCCGGCGCTCTTCACGAAGCGCTTGAGCGCCTTGGCGAGCGGCGAATCGGCCGGCAGGGTGGCGGCCAGTTCGGCCATGCCGCTGCGGGTGGTTTCGCTGACGTGGCGAACTTCGACCGGCGGTGGGGCGGGGCGGTATTCCGGCACCGCCACCTTCACCTTGATGTCCCGCAGGATCACCCCCGCGCGCGCGAAGTCGGCCAGCAGGCTGGGCACGGCCTGGCGCAGCTTGACGGCCAGGCCGGCGCTCTCGACGTGGATGACGAGATCCTCGCCCTTCAGGTTTGCGACCTTGCACGCGGCGGCCATGTAGTCGGGCAGCAGCGCCTCGAGCTGCCGCTGCAGGCGCATCAGGCGGCCGGCGTGGGCCTGCAGGCGGGAGAGGGCGTCGCCGCCGCCGAGGAAGCGGTCGATCGGGTTGGTGGAGGACATCGGGGCTTGGAATCCGGGAAAGCGCCCCCATCGTAGGGTGATCGTCCCCGGAGGACAAGAGTGCGCGGCGACTTGTCCTGCGTCACGGTCGTGTCTTGACGACATGATAGAATCCGCTTTTTGCCGCGTTTCCCCTTCCAAATCAAATGATCGCAGGCCTTCTCAAGAAAATTTTCGGCAGCCGCAACGACCGGCTGATTCGCCAGTACAGTCAGAAAGTGCGTGCCATCAACGCACTGGAGCCGAAAATCCAGGCCCTCAGCGACGAGGAACTGCGGGGCAAGACTGAAGAATTCCGCCAGCGCGTGGCCGGTGGCGAGAGCCTCGACGCGCTGCTGCCCGAGGCCTTTGCAGTCGTCCGCGAAGCCGGCAAGCGTGTGCACGGCATGCGCCACTTCGACATGCAGCTGGTCGGCGGCATGGTGCTCCACGACGGCAAGATCGCCGAGATGCGTACCGGCGAGGGCAAGACCCTCACCGCCACGCTGCCGGTGTATCTCAACGCACTGTCCGGCAAGGGCGTGCATGTCATCACCGTCAACGACTACCTGGCCAGCCGCGACTCCGACTGGATGGGCCGCATCTACGGCTTCCTCGGCCTCAGCGTGGGCTGCAATCTGTCGCAGATGCCCCACGACCAGAAAAAGGCGGCCTACGCGGCGGACATCACCTACGGCACCAACAACGAGTTCGGCTTCGACTACCTGCGCGACAACATGGTGTACGAGCTGGGCGAGCGCGTGCAGCGCGGCCTCAACTACGCCATCGTCGACGAGGTCGACTCCATCCTCATCGACGAAGCCCGCACGCCGCTGATCATCTCCGGCCAGGCCGAGGATCACACCGAGCTCTACCTGCGCATGAACGCGGTGCCGCCGATGCTGACCCGCCAGGAAGGCGAGGGCGACAACATCACCCAGCCCGGCGACTACACCGTCGACCTCAAGGCCCATTCGGTGCTGCTCACCGAGCAGGGCCACGAGCACGCCGAGGAGATCCTCGGCCGCCTGGGCATGCTGGCCGAGGGTGCCAGCCTCTACGACCCGGGCAACATCCTGCTGATCCACCACCTCTACGCCGCCCTGCGTGCCCATGCGCTGTATCACAAGGACCAGCATTACGTGGTGCAGAACGGCGAGGTGGTGATCGTCGACGAATTCACCGGCCGCCTGATGGCCGGCCGCCGCTGGTCCGAAGGCCTGCACCAGGCCGTCGAGGCCAAGGAGGGCGTCAAGATCCAGGCCGAGAACCAGACCCTCGCCTCGATCACCTTCCAGAACTACTTCCGCATGTACGGCAAGCTGGCCGGCATGACCGGCACCGCCGACACCGAGGCCTACGAGTTCCACCAGATCTACGCGCTCGAAACCGTCGTCGTGCCCACCTCCCGTCCGATGATCCGGAAAGACCAGAACGACAAGGTCTACCGCACGATGAAGGAGAAGCACGACGCCATCGTCGCCGACATCCAGGACTGCGTGAAGCGCGGCCAGCCGGTGCTGGTGGGCACCACCTCCATCGAGAACTCCGAGCTGCTGTCCGACCTGCTCAACCGCGCGAAGCTGCCCCACAACGTGCTCAACGCCAAGCAGCACGCCCGCGAGGCCGAGATCGTCGCCGAGGCCGGCCGGCCGGGCGTCATCACGATCGCCACCAACATGGCGGGCCGCGGTACCGACATCGTGCTGGGCGGCAACGTCGAGAAGCCGATCGCGCTGATCCGTGAAGACGAATCGCTGTCGGATGCCGAGAAGGACGCCCAGATCAACAAACTCCGCGAGGAGTGGAAAGTCCGTCACG
>JAKLLM010000234.1 GCA_023150125.1 Zoogloea sp. | reverse complement strand
CACGGGGATAGGGCCGCCCATGCCGCGAGGTGCTCGGGAGCACAAAAATGATGCAATGCGTCCATCCCCCGGCATAGGCGGGTCCATGCCGCGAGGTGCTCGCGAGGGCGAACGGGACAGGCGCATCCTGTCCGGCCGACAGGACCGCTCTGTCTCTGTGCTGCTCGCGAGGACAAAAGGGATAGGGGGCGCCTGTCCGTGAGGTGCTCGCGAGCACGAATGAGACAGGGCTCGCCTATCCGATGGACAGGACGGTCCTGTCCATCGGATAGGGCAGCCCACTCCGCGAGGCCCGGGCGAGCACCCCGGCGATAGGCCGGCCCATTCTCCGGGGGGCTCACGTGCTCTTCCGGGAGTGGGCGGCGGTGTGCGGAGGGGGGCGAATGCGCCGCCGCAACTGGTGCCCTCCCCGCCGGAGGGGGTCGGGCCGGCCCCGGCAGGGGGCGCGACCACCGCAGCGCAGGGCCGGACGGCCCCGGCGGGCCTCCCGACTCTCCCCGCGCCAGGGGCGCGCGGCGCTACAGCTGGTCGAGCCGCTCGCGCAGCCCGGCGGCCTGGCTGCGCAGGGCGTCGAGGGTGCTGCCCTCCATCTTGTCCAGCTGGCGATACACCATGCCGAGCCGGTGGTTGCCGCCGAGGCGCCCGCGCTGGCGGTCGAAGAAGTCCCAGTACAGCGCGTTGAAGGGGCAGGCGTGGCTGCCGCTGCGGGCCTTTCGGTCGTAGTGGCAGCCCTTGCAGTAGTCGCCCATGCGGTCGAGGTAGGCGGCGCTCGACACGTAGGGCTTGGTGGCGAGCAGGCCGCCGTCGGCAAACTGGCTCATGCCCACGGTGTTGGGCAGCTCGACCCATTCGAAGGCGTCGATGTAGACGCCCAGGTACCAGCGGTGCACCTCGGCCGGATCGAGGCCGGCCAGCAGCGCGAAGTTGCCGATCACCATGAGGCGCTGGATGTGGTGGGCGTAGGCGTGCTCGAGGGACTGGCCAACCGACTCGGCAAGGCAGCGCATCCTGGTCTTGCCGGTCCAGAACCAGGCCGGCAGCGGGCGATCGTGGCCGAGCGCGTTGGACTCGGCGTAGGCGGGCATGCGGGCCCAGTACACGCCGCGCACGTATTCGCGCCAGCCGAGGATCTGGCGGATGAAGCCTTCCGCCGCCGCCAGCGGCACCTGGCCAGCGCGCCAGGCGGCCTCGCTGCGGGCCACCACCTCGCGGGGGCCGATCATCTTGGTGTTGAGGGCAAACGACAGCAGCGAGTGGAACAGCCGCCAGCCGCGGGTGCTCAGGGCGTCCTGGTAGTCGCCGAAGTGCGGCAGGGCCTCGGCCACGAAGGCGTCAAGCTGGGCCAGGGCCTCGGCGCGGTTGAGGGGCCACGGCAGCGCATCGGCCTGCGGGTTGCCGAAGCTCTCGACGCCGGCTGCCACGATTGTCTGCCACAGTGCCGAGTGGTCGTGACGGGGCCGCGGGTCGCGGGGCTCGGCGGGGGTGCCGGGCCAGGGCTTGCGGTTGTCGTGGTCGAAGTTCCACTGGCCGCCCACGGGCTTGTCGCCGTCCATCAGCACGCCGTGGCGGCGGCGCATGGCGCGGTAGAAGTGCTCCATCAGCCACTGCTTGCGGCCCTCGAAGAGCTCGGCGGCCTCGCTGCGGGTGGTGAGGAAGTGTTCGCTGCTCACCATGCGGGCCGGGATGGCGAGCCCGCGGGCGTAGTCGGCGAGCTGGGCGTCCAGGCGCCATTCGTCGGGCGCCTGGTATTCGAAGGCGCCGGCGCCGTGGGCGGCGATCAGCGCGTCCAGGTTGGCGGGCAGCGTCTGGCGGTTGGAGGGGTTGTCGATGGCCACGTAGTGCACCCGATGGCCGGCCTCGCGGAGCTGGCGCGCGAACTCGCGCATGGCGGCGAAGATGGCGAGGATCTTCTGGGCGTGGTGCAGCACATAGTCGGTCTCCTGGCGCAGCTCGATGAGCACGTGGATGACGTCGTCGCGGGGCGTGGCGAACCAGCTGTGCAGCGGGTTCAGCTGGTCGCCGAGGACGAGGCGGAGGGTGGGCGCGCTCATGGCTGGCTCCCTGCTTCGGCCCATAGCTTGCGGAAGCTGCCGTCGGGGTCGTGCTCGCGGGCCTGCTTGATGGGGTCGAAGCGGCGCCCGCCGCGGGGGTCGGTGCCGCGGCCGGCGATGTAGAGCCAGTTGCCCTGGTTGCTGTACACGTCGTAGTCGATGAGCTGGGCCTCGAACCACGCGGCGCCGGCCCGCCAGTCACAGCCGAGGTCGTGGATGAGGTAGCTGGCCGCGAGCTGGCGCAGGCGGTTGGACATGAAGCCGGTGGCGGCGAGCTCGCGCATCGCGGCGTCCACCAGTGGCTCGCCGGTCTCGCCGCGGCACCAGCGCTCGAAGTTGGCCGGGTGGTGGGCCGGCGCCGGCTGTGTGCCGAGCCCGCCGGCCCGGTACAGGCGGCGGCCGTACTTGAGGTGCAGGAAGCGGAAGTAGTCGCGCCACAGGAGTTCGAACCACAGCCAGTAGCTGCCGTCGCTGGCGCCCTGCTCCGCCTCGAAGGCCTTGAGCCGGGCGTAGGCGTTGCGCGCCGACAGGGCTCCACTGGCGAGCCAGGGCGAGAACTTGCTGGAGAAATCGACACCGGTGAGGCCGTTGCGGGTGGCCTTGTAGCGATGGGGGCGCTCGCTGCTGAAGTAGCTTTCCAGGTGGGCCAGCGCCGCAGCTTCGCCACCGTGGAAGGCCGGCCGGGTGTAGGGGAAGGAGGAACGGGCGTCCACCTCGAAGGCGTCGGCGGCGCCGGTGGGCGTCGGCGCCATGCCCGCCGGCCAGCCGGGGAGGCGCGGCACGGGTAGCGGAGCGGGCGGCGTGAGGCCGGCCCTTTCGACGGCCTGGCGGAAGGCGGTGAACACGTCGGGCAGGCGGGCGGCGGTAAAGGGCAGCGCGGCGGGGTCGAGCAGGCTGGATTGCCAGACGGACTCCACCGTAAGGCCCGTGGCCCAAAGCGCGGCAAGCTCGGCCTCTTCTTCCGGCGCGGCGATGGCCTCGCAGGTGATGCCGGCGGCGCCGACCTGGGCGGCCAGGGCCGGCAGGCAGTGCGCCGGCTCGCCGTGGATCTCGAGCAGGCCACTGCCCTCCTCCACCAGGCGGGCGTGAAGGGCATCCAGCGCGGCCCGCAGGAAGCGCCGCCGGTGGGCGCCGCGGCGGGCAAAACCCCAGGGCGTCGCAGCGTCGGCGGCCGGTGAATGCACATACACCGGCAGCACCCGCTGCGCCTGCCGGGCGGCGTGGCTGTGCGCGGGGTTGTCGGTGAGGCGCAGGTCGTTGCGGAACCAGTGGATCAGGGTGGTCATGGGGTGGATGTGTCGTAGGTGTGGCGTCGGCTGCACGCGGTGGCAAATGGCTGATCTGGCTTGGTTTTCCGACTGGGCAAAAACTGGGGCTGGGGAGCGTGACCCCACATCGCGCGGCGGGGACGTGGGCTGGTCGGCTTACGCTCCCCAGACCCAAGCTGCTCCTTACTTCGCCGAGCGGCGGCAGCGTTCGGAGCAGTACTTGACCTCGTCCCAGCAGCGCTCCCACTTCTTGCGCCAGGCGAAGAGGCGGCCGCAGGCGGGGCAGGTCTTGGTGGGGAGGTCGGCTTTGCGGCGCATCAGATGTCCAGGGAAAGTTGGGCCGCCGGCGGGCGCTTGCCGCGCCGGGGGGCGTCGGGGCGGCGGCGGGAGCCGTGCCGGGCGACGATGGCGGCCTTGGCGGCTCGCACTTCGGGCTGGGCGCGCAAGGCATGCACGCGGGCCTTTGCCTCGCGCGTGGCGGTTTCGAGCTCGACCAGCGGCATGGGGATGTCGACGCCCACCCGCACGCCGCAGCGGGCCTGGATGTCGGGTGGCATGCGCCAGGGTTCGAAGATCCAGGCGTCGGGCACCCGGGCCAGCGCCGGCAGCCAGCGGCGCACGAAGCGGCCCTTGGGGTCGTGGTCGCGGGCCTGCTTGATCGGGTTGTACACCCGGGTGGTGTTGATGCCGGTGGTGCCGGCCTGCATCTGCATCTGGCTCCAGTGGATGCCGGGCTCGTAGTCGATGAAGGCGCGGGCCAGCCATTCGCCCACCGGGCGCCAGTGCAGCCACAGGGGGTAGCTGGCCACCGAGACCAGCATCGCGCGCATGCGGAAGTTGAGCCAGCCGGTGTCGGCGAGCATCGCCACGCAGGCGTCGACCAGCGGCCAGCCGGTGCGGCCGCTGACGAGGGCTTCGAGGTGGGCCGGGTTCCAGCCCTCATCCTGCGGCCCCGGGCGCAGGCCGTCGTAGCCGCGGTGGAGGTTGCGGAATTCCAGCTCGGGCTCGCTCTCGAGCTTCTGGATGAAGTGGCAGTGCCAGTGCAGGCGGCTCATGAAGGCGGTCAGGCCCACCCGCCGGCGATCGGCTTCGGGGGGGAGGTCGGCCAGCTGCCGACGGGTGGCCTGAACCACTTCGCGCAGGCCCAGGCAGCCGAGCGCGAGATAAGGGGACAGCCGCGAGCAGGCGCTGGGCGCCGACAGGGGCGACGAGATGCCGCCCCGGTACTGGCCGCTGCGCTCGTGCAAAAAGGCGTGGAGCACCGCCAGCCCGGCGCTGCGCCCGCCCGGCTGGCGGTGGGGCGGTTCGTGGGGCGGCAGGCCGAGGGCGTCGGCCGTGGGGGGCGGCGCGTCGTCCCACGGCAAGGGTGCAAAGTGCATGGATGCGGGAGGCGGCAGGCAGGGCTGGCTGACGAAGGCTTCCCAGCGGGCGTGCCAGGTGTCGCGGTCGGCGAGCCGGCGAACCACCCCGAACTGGGGGAACTCCTGCCAGTGCACGCCGCGGCTACGGCACCAGTGGCCCACCGCGATATCACGCTGGAAGCTCGGCCAGTTGCCGGTCTCCTCGTGGGAGTACAGCGCGTCGAAGGGCTGGGCGCGGTGGAGGCGTTCGAACACGTCGACGGCCTCGCCGGTGAGCACGTGCAGTCGCCCGCCCACCGCACGCAGGGCCTTGTAGAGGTCGCGCAGGCTCTCGAGCAGGAAGCCGTAGTGCTGGCGTGCGGCGTCGGGGGCGGCCCACAGGCTGGGCTCGATAATGTAGATGCACAGCAGCGGCCCGCGCAGGGCGGCGCTGACGAGGGGCGCGTGGTCGTGGAGGCGGAGGTCCCGCTTCAACCAGACGACGCCGAGGCTCATGGGCGGGTTGCCATCACCGAGGCCGCCGCGCCGATCCGGCGGGCGAGCCCGCGCCCGCTCAGCCAGGCGCC
>JAKLLM010000233.1 GCA_023150125.1 Zoogloea sp. | reverse complement strand
AATGTGGAGTCGGTGCAGCGGGATCAGAGCGCCGCGACAAGCTGCGGCACGGTCTCGAAGAGGTCGGCCACCAGGCCGTAGTCGGCCACCTGGAAGATCGGGGCTTCGGGGTCCTTGTTGATCGCGACGATCACCTTGGAGTCCTTCATGCCGGCCAGGTGCTGGATGGCGCCGGAGATGCCGACCGCCAGGTACAGCTGCGGGGCGACGATCTTGCCGGTCTGGCCGACCTGGTAGTCGTTGGGCACGAAGCCGGCGTCCACCGCGGCGCGGCTGGCGCCCATCGCGGCGCCGAGCTTGTCGGCCAGCGGCTCGAGGACGCTGCGGTAGGCGTCGCCGCTGCCCAGGCCACGGCCGCCCGAGACGATGATCTTGGCGGCGCCCAGTTCGGGGCGGGCCGACTTGGTGAGCTCGCGGCCGACCAGCTTGCTCTTGCCGAGCTCCGGGCCGGCGGCGACGGCTTCGACCGCGGCGCTGCCGCCCTCAGTGGCCACCACTCCGACGGCATCGAAGGCGGTGGTGCGCACGGTGATGACCTTGACCGCGTCGGACGACTTGACCGTGGCCAGCGCGTTGCCGGCGTAGATCGGGCGCACGAAGGTGTCGGCGGATTCGATGGCGACGATGTCGGAGATCTGGGCCACGTCGAGCAGCGCGGCGACGCGGGGCAGGACGTTCTTGCCGTAGGTGGTGGCGGGCGCCAGCACGTGGCTGTAGCCGCCGGCCTGGACGAGGCCGACCAGCAGCGCGGCGAGGTTCTCGGCGCCTTGTTCGGCATAGGCGGCAGCGTCGGCCACCTTGACCTTGGTGACGCCGGCAAGCGCGGCGGCGGCCTGGGCGGCGGCAGCGCAGTTGCTGCCGGCGACCAGCACTTCGATGTCGGCGCCGAGCTTGGCGGCGGCGCTGACGGTGTTGAGGGTGGCGGCCTTCAGGCCGGCGTTGTCGTGTTCGGCGATGACGAGGATGGGCATTTGTTTGTCTCCGTGTTCTTCAGGCGCTCACAGCACCTTGGCTTCGTTCTTGAGCTTGTCGATCAGCTGGGCCACGTCAGCCACCTTGATGCCGGCGCTGCGGGCGGCGGGCTCGACCACCTTGAGGGTGGTGAGGCGCGGGGCCACGTCGATGCCCAGATCGGCCGGCTTGACGGTGTCGAGCGGCTTCTTCTTGGCCTTCATGATGTTGGGCAGCGTGGCGTAGCGCGGCTCGTTGAGGCGCAGGTCGGTGGTGATCACCGCCGGCAGCGGCAGGGCCAGGGTTTCGAGGCCGCCGTCGATCTCGCGGGTCACCTGCACGCTGTCGCCGGCCAGTTCGACCTTGGAGGCGAAGGTGGCCTGCGGCCAGCCGAGCAGCGCGGCGAGCATCTGGCCGGTCTGGTTGGAGTCGTCGTCGATGGCCTGCTTGCCGAGGATCACGAGCTGGGGCTGCTCCTTGTCGACCAGGGCCTTGAGCAGCTTGGCGACCGCCAGCGGCTGCAGGTCGGCGTCGGATTCGACGAGGATGCCGCGGTCGGCGCCGATCGCCATCGCGGTGCGCAGGGTTTCCTGGCACTGGGCGACACCGGCCGAGACGGCCACGATCTCGGTGGCCTTGCCGGCTTCCTTCAGGCGCACGGCTTCTTCCACCGCGATCTCGTCGAAGGGGTTCATGGCCATCTTGACGTTGGCCAGCTCGACGCCGCTCTGGTCGGCCTTGACGCGGATCTTGACGTTGTAATCGACAACCCGTTTGACGGGAACGAGAATCTTCATGGCTGGATGTCTCCGTTGGATTTATTCGATGGCCGAGCTGGACTTGGCCGGGTGGCGCAGGACGAACTTCTGGATCTTTTCGGCGGACACCGCGGGCAGGCGGCCGGCATCCGTGTGCAGCGAAAGCGTGGGGCGGGCCGAGCCACCGCGGCGGAGGCGGCGGATGACCAGGGCGGAGCGGGGGCAGGTTTGCGCTGCATTCTCGGGAGACGAGCGCAGCGCGAGCGGGGCATGCTGGGCAGCAGGGCTGCCCGACCCGTGGTCGTGCGGGGTGTTCGACACCTTTTCTCCTCCTGGTTCTGATCGCCACTACTTTGTTGAGGCGGTGGCTCTGGGGCCCTCCCCTTTTTGGCGTCCGTGACGGACTGCCGGGGGTCAGGCAGGAGATTCGCAAACAAACTTGTCGGAACTTTCGTGAAAATGTACTCAATCTTGTCGGCCCCCATTTCGCTGCGGGGCAGGGTCTAGAATCGATTGGAAATCATGTGTCTGCGGAGCGCCTATGAACGGGCACCACGAAACGGCCAGCCAGCCGGAAGGCGGCATTCCCCCCAGCCCCGAGCGGCGTTACCAGGAGATGCTGGGCGCCGGGCTGGATCTGCTCGACCAGGGCGTAACGGTGTTCGACGCCGACCTCAGGATGGTCGCCTGGAACACCGCCTTCCTGCGCCTGCTGGATTTCCCCGAAACCCTGGCGCGGCCGGGTGTATCCTTCGAGGACTTCATCCGCTTCAACGCCGAGCGCGGTGACTACGGCCCGGGTGATCCGGCGCAGCAGGTGGCCGAGCGGGTCGCCCGGGCGCGGAGCTTCCAGCCCCACACCACCGAGCGCATCCGCCCCAACGGGCGCATCCTGTCGATCCGCGGCTTTCCGCTGCCTCACCAGGGTTTCATCACCGTGTATACAGATGTCACCGAGCAGCGCCGGGCAGCCGAGCAGATCAGCCGCCACCAGGCCGAGCTCGAAGAACACATCACGTCCCGCACCGAAGCCCTGACCCGGGCCAACCGCGAGCTCACCGCCGCGGTCGACAGCAATCGCGCCATCACCCAGGCCCTGCGCCGCAGCGAGCAGCGCCTGCGCGAGATCACCGACGCCATCCCGGCCGCCATCGCCTACGTCGACAAGGACCGCATCTACCGCTACGCCAACAAGGGCTACGCCGAGTGGTTCGGGTGGACCTCCGAGCAGGTGCCCGGCCACCGGGTGCCGGAGGTCATCGGGCAGGAGCTCTTCGACACCATCTCGGCCGACGTCGACCGGGCGATGGCCGGCGAGCGGGTCAGCTACGAATACCGCCTCACCGGCCGCGACGGCGAGCCCGCCTGCGCCCGCAGCACCCTGGTGCCCGACTTCGCACCCGACGGCAGCGTGCTGGGCTGCTACGTGCACTCGATGGACGTCACCGAGCAGCGGCGCACCCAGGCCGCCCTCGCCCAGGCCCAGAAGATGGAGGCCATCGGCCAGCTCACCGGCGGCCTCGCCCACGACTTCAACAACATGCTCACGGTGGTCATCGGCAACCTGGTGGCGCTAAAAGAGAACCACCCCGACGACCCCCTCACTGAGAACTTCGTCGAGCCGGCCATGCACGCCGCCAACCGGGGCGCCGAGCTCATCCGCCGCCTGCTCGGCTTTGCCCGCCGCCAGCCCCTCGAGCCGGAGCCCGTCGAGGTCAATGAGCTGATCCTCGGCATGTCCAAGCTCATCCGCCGCTCGCTGCCCAGCACCATCGCGGTGTCCACCGCCAGCCGCGAGCCCTGCCTGGTGGCCATGGTGGACGCCCACCAGCTCGAGAACGCCCTCCTCAACCTCGCCCTCAACGCCCGCGACGCCATGCCCAACGGCGGCGAGCTGCGCATCGAATCGTCCCTCGAGCATCTCGGCGTGCACGCCGCCGCCGACCTCGAGGTGCCCCCCGGCGACTACGTGCAGATCGCCGTCACCGACAACGGCATGGGCATGGACGGCAGCACCCTGGCGCGGGTCTTCGAGCCCTTCTTCACCACCAAGCAGTTCGGCATGGGCAGCGGCCTGGGCATGTCGATGGTGTATGGCTTCACCAAGCAGTCGGGTGGTGGCGTGCGCATCCGCAGCCGCCAGGCCCGCGGCACCACTGTGGCCCTGCTGCTGCCGCGCATCGAGGAGGACGAGACCGAGGCCAGCCTGCCCGCCGGCCGCCACGTGGCCGCCGCCGACCTGGCCGGCAAGCTGGTGCTGCTGGCCGAGGACGACGCCGACGTGCGCAGCGTGGTGCGCATGCAGCTCTCCGAGCTGGGCTGTGCGGTGGTCGAGGCCGAGAACGGCTCCGAGGCCGCCGACATGGTCGAGAACATCCCGGCCATCGCCCTCGTCATTTCCGACGTGGTGATGCCCGGCGCCATGGACGGACGCGCCCTCGCCCGCTTCGTGCGACGCTTCCGCCCCGAGCTGCCGATGGTGCTGATGAGCGGCTTCGCCGAATCCGAGTTCCACCCCGGCGGGCTCGACCCCGACCACGACCTGCCCCTCCTGGCCAAGCCCTTCTCGCGGGACAAGCTGCTGGCCGCCCTCAGCCCCTTGCGCAGCTAAGCCCCACGCCCACCCCATGCCGCCCACCCGCCTCCCCGAACTCATCTACGTCGTCGAAGACGAGCTCGCCATCGCCCGCATCATCGGCGACACCCTCGAGAAATTCGGCTACCGGCACGAAGTCTTCCGCACTGCGGAGGCCTTTTTCCACGGCCTGCGCCACCGGGTGCCCGACCTGGTGATCCTCGACCTGGGCCTGCCCGACATGGACGGCATGACGGTGCTCCAGCAGATGCGCGGCAAGCACAGCTGCGGGCTGCTCATCGTCACCGGGCGCAGCGACACCCACGACCGGGTGATGGGGCTCGAACTGGGCGCCGACGACTACGTGGTCAAGCCCTTCGAGCCGCGCGAGCTGATCGCCCGCGTGCGCAGCATCCTGCGCCGCTACCCGGGCCAGGTGATGCTCCCCGCCGACCCGGCCCAGCGGGTGGCCGAGTTTGCCGGCTGGCGCTTCGCCCCCGGCAGCAACACCCTCACCAGCCCTGCCGGCCAGGAAGAAACCCTCAGCACCGCCGAAGCCCAGCTGCTGTCGGTGCTACTGGCCCACCCCAACCACATCCTCACCCGCGAACAGCTGCTGGGCGGCCGCGACGTGTCGGCCCTCGACCGCAGCATCGACCTGCGCGTCTCCCGCCTGCGCCGCCGCTTCGAAGAAGACCCCCAGCACGCCAAGCTCATCAAGACCGTCTACGGCGCCGGCTACCTGCTGGCCGCCACCGTCACCTGGTCCTGAGGCGCGGCACCGCCCTGCCCCGCGGCCCCCTCCACACCCCGCCGGCCTCCCTCGAAGGGAAGACGGGTCGGGGCTGAGTGAAGACGAGTCAGGTCGAAGTAGACACGGGCCGGCTCCAACCCGACTCCGGTCAGGTCCAAGTAGACACGAGTCAGGTCCAACCCGACTCGGGTCAGGTCCGGGCGAACACGAGTCGGGTTCAAGCCGACTCCGGTCGGGTCCAAGCGAAGAC
>JAKLLM010000232.1 GCA_023150125.1 Zoogloea sp. | reverse complement strand
GGCGGCCAGGGCGCGGGCAAAGGCGGCCAGCGCGGCGCTGGCGTCGCCCGAACCCTGCAGCATGGCGCCCTGGAGGTGCAGCAGCTGGGCGTCGCCAGGTGCCATCGCCAGCGCGGCGGCGAGGGCCTGGCGGGCCCGGGCGCCGTCCCGCTGGCGCAGCGACAGGTCGATCTCGGCGCGCAGGGGCGACAGGCTGCGGGCGTCGGCGGCGCGGGCCTGCTGCACGGCGCGGAAGGCGGCGGGCATGTCGCCCAGGTCGGCGTGGGCGGTGGCGCGCATCGCCAGCACCTCGGCCCGCAGGGTGGGCGGCAGCCCGTCGGCGGGGATGCGCTGGAGCAGCTTCTCGCTGTTGCCGAACATCATCAGCGCCTGGCCATAGGGCAGCGCGACGTCTTCCAGGCGGGCGCCCTTCTGGAGGGCTTTCTCGAACTGGGCTTCGGCGGCGGCGGCCTGGCCGTCCTTCAGCAGGGCCTGGCCGAGCAGGACCTGGGCGGCGAGCAGGCCGGGCTCCTTCTGCAGGGCGTTCTGCGCCTGCACGATGGCCCCCGCCGCGTCGTTGCGGGCCAGCCGGCCGCGGGCGTCGTCGTGGAAGCGCGACGCCTCGCTGCCGGGCGCCGCATGCAGCCCGGAGGCGGCCAGCAAGGCGCCCGCGAGGAGGGCGGCCAGGAGCGGTTGCGGGCGCACGGCGGCGCGGCGGAGCGTATTCCGGATGGGCATTTTCGGGGGCTGGGCAGAGGGCGATGACTATGTCTTTAGTTATACGCACCCCCACCCGCCGGCCCCGTGACGGGTTACGCGGCAAAGCAGGACGCACCCCGGAATAAATGCACACCCGGCGGGCAAATCGGGTTCCTGGCTTGAAGCCGGGCGGTCCACCCCCACATGCCCTGCATTGCCCCTTAACAGGCTTCGCCTGCCCCGACTCCATGCCAAAGAAACTCCAGTTCAGCCTGTGGTATTTCGTCTTCGCGCTGCTCGCGATCTTCACCCTCCACGACCTGTGGGTGCAGGTGCGCACCGTGGAGCCCGTGCCCTACAGCGAGTTCCAGCGCATGGTGAAGGCCGGCGAGGTGAGCGAGATCGCAATCACCGACAACGCAATCCAGGGCACCCTCAAGAAGCCCCTCGAGGACGGCCGCCAGAAGTTCGTCACCACCCGGGTCGACCCGGCGCTGGCCAAGGACTTGTCGCAGTACGACGTGAAGTTCACCGGCGTGGTCGAGAACACCTTCTTCCGCGACATCCTCGGCTGGGTGCTGCCGGCGGTGATCTTCGTGGGGATCTGGATCTTCGCGATGCGCAAGTTCGCCGGCAAGCAGGGCATGGGCGGCGGCTTCATGAACCTCGGCAAGAGCAAGGCCAAGGTGTACGTGGAGGCCGACACCGGCGTCAGCTTCGGCGACGTGGCCGGCGTGGACGAGGCCAAGGACGAGCTGAAGGAGGTCGTCGGCTTCCTGAAAGACCCGAAATCCTACGGCCGCCTGGGTGGCCGGGTGCCGAAGGGCGTGCTGCTGGTCGGCCCGCCGGGCACCGGCAAGACGCTGCTCGCCAAGGCCGTGGCCGGCGAGGCGGGCGTGCCCTTCTTCTCGATCTCCGGCTCGGAGTTCGTCGAGATGTTCGTGGGCGTCGGCGCCGCGCGGGTGCGCGACCTCTTCGAGCAGGCCCGGGCCAAGGCGCCGGCGATCATCTTCATCGACGAGCTCGACGCCATGGGCCGCGCCCGCGGTGCCTTCGGCGGCATGGGCGGCCACGACGAGAAGGAGCAGACCCTCAACCAGCTGCTGGTCGAGCTCGACGGCTTCGATTCGTCCTCCGGCCTGGTGCTGCTGGCCGCCACCAACCGCCCCGAGGTGCTCGACCCGGCGCTCTTGCGGGCCGGCCGCTTCGACCGCCAGGTGCTGGTGGACCGCCCGGATAAAAAAGGCCGCGTCGCGATCCTGCAGGTGCACATGAAGAAGATCACCCTCGCCCCGGGCATCGACGCCGACCAGGTGGCAGCCCTCACGCCCGGCTTCTCGGGTGCCGACCTGGCCAACCTGTGCAACGAGGCGGCCCTGGTGGCCACCCGCCGCGACGGCGTCGACGTGACGCTGCGCGACTTCACCGTCGCCATCGAGCGCATCGTGGCCGGCCTCGAGAAGAAGAACCGGGTGCTCAACGAACACGAGCGCACCGTCGTCGCCTACCACGAGATGGGCCACGCGCTGGTGGCGATGGGCCTGCCGGGCACCGACCCGGTGCACAAGATCAGCATCATCCCACGGGGGGTCGGCGCGCTCGGCTACACCATCCAGCGCCCCACCGAAGACCGCTTCCTGATGACCCGCGCCGAGCTCGAGAACAAGATGGCGGTGCTGCTGGGCGGCCGCGCGGCCGAGCAACTGATCTTCGGCGAAGTGTCCACCGGCGCTGCCGACGACCTGCAGAAGGTCACCTCGATCGCCCGCTCCATCGTGATGCGCTTCGGCATGCACGAGGAGCTCGGCAACGTGGCCTACGACAGCGACAAGACCAACTTCCTCGGCCAGGCCATGCCCCAGCCCCAGGAGCGCAGCTATTCCGAGGAGACCGCCCGCGAGATCGACTGCGCGGTGCGCCAGATCGTGGCCCGGGCCTTCGAGCGCAGCTGCGCTATCCTGGCCGAAAGGCGGGCCATCCTCGAAGACACCGCCCGCGACCTGCTGGCCCGCGAAACCCTCGACGAGGCCGACCTGAAGGCCATCCACGACCGGGTGACGGCGGGGGCTTGATCCGGCGCGGCGCGCTGGCGGCGGACCGCAGCCAAGGCCTCGATGAACGCCCTGCGCGAGGCTACCCACCGGCGCCAGACCGGCGGATGGCCCGAACGCCTTGCCGGGGGCCGAGCGGTGGCGCGCGGCCGGGCCGGGCCGGGCCGCTCCGGCACTGAGCCTTGTCATGGTGGGCACCGGCGGGGCTACAATCGCCGGGAACGCCCGCTTTTGCACATCATCCCGCTCCGGAGGAATTGCCATGCACCGTTTGCGCACACCCGCCCTCGCCCTCCTCGCCACCGCCACGCTCTTCGCCCAGCCGGCCGCCGCCCAGGAGTCGGCAACCCTCAAGAAGATCAAGGACAGCGGCACGATCGCCCTCGGCCACCGGGAATCGTCCATCCCCTTCTCTTACTACGACGACAAGCAGCAGGTGGTGGGCTACAGCCAGGAGCTGCTCCTGAAGGTTGTCGATGCGGTGAAGGCCGAGCTCAAGCTGCCGTCCCTCGCCGTCAAGCTGACGCCGGTCACGTCCCAGAACCGCATCCCGCTGGTGCAGAACGGCACCGTCGACATCGAGTGCGGCTCCACCACCCACAACAGCGAGCGGGCCCGCCAGGTGGCGTTCTCGAACACCATCTTCGTCATCGGCACGCGCCTGATGACGAAGAAGGATTCCGGCATCAAGGACTTCCCCGACCTCGCCGGCAAAAACCTCGTCACCACCGCCGGCACCACCTCCGAGCGCCTGATCCGCAAGATGAACGACGAGAAGAAGCTCGGCATGAACATCATCAGCGCCAAGGACCACGGCGAGGCCTTCCTCACCCTCGAGACCGGCCGCGCGGTGGCCTTCATGATGGACGACGCGCTGCTCTACGGCGAACTCGCCAAGGCCCGGCGCCCGGCCGACTGGGTGATCACCGGCACGCCCCAGAGCTTCGAGGCCTACGGCTGCATGATGCGCAAGGACGACCCGGGCTTCAAGAAAGTGGTGGATGCCGCGCTGGCCAAGGCCATGACCTCCGGCGAGGCCGAGGCGATCTACAAGAAGTGGTTCACCCAGCCCATCCCCCCCAAGGGCCTGAACCTCAACTTCCCCCTCTCCGACGCCATGCAGAAGCTCTACAAGGCGCCCAACGACAAGGCCTTCGAATAAGCGCTGGCAGATGACGGGAAGCAGGAAGCGGAGCGCAGAAGCTCCGCCCCTCGACCTTCTCCCTCCCGGCCCTCAGCCTCCCTCCTCCCCCCACCTCCTCGCCAAGCCACGCCATGAGCTACCAATGGAACTGGGGGGTCTTCATGGCCCCCGCCGCCTCCGGCGACGGCACCTACCTGGGCTGGATGCTGTCTGGCCTGCAGGTGACGATCGCCCTGTCGCTGTCGGCCTGGGTCGTCGCCCTGGCCCTGGGCAGCCTGATGGGCGTGCTGCGTACCGTGCCGGGCAAGTGGCTCTCCGGCATCGCCGCCACCTACGTCGAGGTCTTCCGCAACATCCCGCTGCTGGTGCAGCTCTTCATCTGGTACTTCGTGCTGCCCGAGGTGTTGCCTTTCGGCCTGGGCGAGCGCTTCAAGCAGGATCTCGACCCGCTCACCCAGCAGTTCGTCTCGGCGATGCTGTGCCTGGCTTTCTTCACCAGCGCGCGGGTCTGCGAGCAGGTGCGCTCGGGCATCAATGCGCTGCCCCGCGGCCAGAAGAATGCGGGCCTGGCGCTGGGCTTCACCTTGCCCCAGACCTACCGCCATGTGCTGTTGCCGATGGCCTTCCGCCTGGTGGTGCCGCCGCTGACGTCCGAGTTTCTGAACATCTTCAAGAATTCGGCGGTGTGCTCGACGATCGGCTTGCTGGAGCTCGCCGCCCAGGGGCGTCAGCTGGTGGATTACACGGCCCAGCCGTATGAGTCCTTCATTGCGGTCACCGTGCTGTATCTGCTGATCAATGTGGTGGTGATGACGCTGATGCGCGTGGTCGAGAACAAGACCCGCGTGCCGGGTTACCTGGGGGGGAAGTGAGATGTACGAGTTCGATTGGTCTTCCATCCCCGGGGCGCTGCCCTTCCTGTGGGAGGGGATGAAGGTGTCGCTGGAGATCACGCTGACGGCGGTGGTCTTCGGCATCGTGTGGGGTACGGCGCTGGCGATGATGCGGCTGTCGTCGGTGAAGCCGCTGGCCTTCTTTGCGGCGAGCTACGTGAACCTGTTCCGGGCGATTCCGCTGGTGATGGTGCTGTTGTGGTTCTTCCTGATCGTGCCGCAGCTCTTGAAGAGTTTCTTCAGCCTCGACCCGAACACCGATGTGCGCCTGACGTCGGCGATGGTGGGCTTTGCGCTGTTCGAGTCGGCGTATTACTCGGAGATCATCCGCGCCGGCATCCAGAGCGTGCCCAAGGGCCAGGTGGCGGCGGCTTCCGCGCTGGGCATGAGCTACGCCCAGGCGATGCGGCTGGTGGTGCTGCCCCAGGCCTTCCGCAACATGGTGCCGCTGCTCCTCACCCAGGCGATCGTGCTGTTCCAGGATACGTCGCTGGTTTATGTGTCGGCGCTGGCCGATTTCTTCGGCGCCGCCTACAAGGTGGGCGACCGCGACGGGCG
>JAKLLM010000231.1 GCA_023150125.1 Zoogloea sp. | reverse complement strand
TGAAGGCGGTGGTGTGGCATTCACCGCACATCAGGTTCCAGTTTTGGTAGCGGCCGCTCCAGTGCAGCGGCGAGCCGGGCGGCGGCGGGTCGTCGGCGAGCAGCGAGAACCACTGGCGGCGCCGGGTATCCCAGGCGACGCCGAGGGCCTGCAGGCGGCCGCCGGGCTGGGGGATGAGGTATTGCTGCAGCGGGTGGATGCCGAAGCTGTGGCTCACCGCGAAGTCGGCGGGCTTGCCGTCGGCGCCTTCGGTGCGAACCACGAAGCGTTCCAGCTGGCGAGTGAAGCGGGTGGCCTGGCGGGGGCCGTCGAAGCGGGTGTCGTTGAAGTCGGCCAGCACGCTGGCGGGGCTGGCCGGGGCCATCGCGTGGCGGTGCTTGGAGCCCTCGAAGGCGGCCGCCTGCCGGGGGTGGCAGGCGGCGCATTCGCTGTCGGCGACGTAGCCGGGCCGCGCCTCGGCCTGCGGCGTGTCGGCGTGGGCCGTGGTGACGGCCAGGGCCGTCAGGCATAGCAACCCAAGCAGGGCGCGGAGCTGCATCACGCGGCCGCCGGGGTCAGGGCTTGGCCTGGGGCTTGGCGTGGGGCGCGCTGCCGGCTTCCTTGGCGAGGTCGTCGTAGTACTTGCCGGCGTTGCTGTAGCCGGGGCGGTAGGCCAGGCCTTCGATCTCGAGGGTGCCGGTTTCGGCCACGTACTGCTTCCAGGCGACGATCATCTCGCCGAGCTTCTGGGGGTTCTCGTCGGCCAGGTCGCGGCTTTCGGTGCGGTCCTTGGCGATGTTGTAGAGCTCCCAGCCGTCCTTGCCCCAGGGCTTGTTGGCGTACACGATCTTCCAGTCGCCCTTGCGCAGCGCCTTGCGGCCGCCGAGTTCCCAGCCCACCGCGTCCTGGCTGCTGCGCACGGTGGGGGCCTTGCCCTTCAGCCAGCTCACCATCGACTTGCCGCGCAGCGGCAGCACCGGCTTGCCCTGGTATTCGGTGCCCGGATGCCTGGCGCCGGCCAGCTCGAAGATGGTCGGAGCGACGTCGGTGACGTGGGTGAATTCGCGCTTGATGGCGCCGCCCTTGATGCCCGGGCCCCAGGCGATGGCCGGCACCGCGATGCCGCCCTCGTACATGAAGGACTTGTAGAGCTTGAAGGGGGTGCTGCCGACCTGCGCCCAGCCCGGGCCGTACTCGATGAAGGAGCCCGGCTTGCCGGTGTTGGCGGTGCTGTTGTCCATGTCCTTCTCGATCCACTCGCGGGTGCGGCCCACGTCGTACACCGAGTTGCCGTCGGCGCCGTTGTCGGACATGAAGAAGATGAAGGTGTTGTCGAGCTCGCCCCGCGCCTTGAGGTAGTCGAGCACGCGGCCGATCTGGCGGTCCATGTGGTCCACCATCGCTGAATAGACCGTCATGCGGCGGGCTTCGGCTTCCTGCTGGGCGGGGGTGAGGCTGTCCCACTTGGGCCAGTGGGGGTGGCCCTCATACACCGGGGTGTCGGCGGCGACGATGCCGAGGCGCTTCATGCGCTCCAGGCGTTCCTTGCGCAGCGTGTCGTAGCCCTCTTTATAGCGGCCCTCGTACTTGGCGATGTCGGCGTCGGGGGCGTGCAGCGGCCAGTGGGGGGCGGTGAAGGCCAGGTAGCCGAAGAAGGGTTTGCCGGACTGCTCGCCGCTCTTGAGGTAGTCGAGCAGCTTGTCGGTGAAGGCCTGGGACGAGTAGAAGCCGTCGCGGGGGATGTCGATGGCCTTGCCGTTCTCGCGGTAGATGGCTTTGGGCGGCTTGGCCGGGTCGATGGCCACGATGCCCGACTGGTCGCCCCAGTGGCTGGCGCCGCCCATCACCATGGCGTAGGACTGCTCGAAGCCGCTGGTCGCCGGGCTGAATTCTTCCTTCACGCCGAGGTGCCACTTGCCGGCCATTGCGGTGCGGTAGCCGGCGTCTTTGAGCACCTGGGCCATCGGCACCACGCGTGCGTTGAGGTAGCCCTCGTAGCCGGGCTTGCCGCGCTGCTCGGGCAGCATCAGCTCGGACATGTCGCCGAAGCCGGCGAGGTGGTTGTCGCTGCCCGACATCAGCATCGCGCGGGTCGGCGAGCAGAAGGGCGAGGCGTAGAAGCCGGTCATCTTCACGCCGCCGCTGGCGAGCTTGTCGAGGTTGGGCGTGGAGATCTCGGCGCCGTAGGCACCCAGGTCGGTGTAGCCGAGATCGTCGGCGACGATCAGCAGGATGTTGGGGCGCTTGGCGGGGGCGGCCTGGGCGCTGGCGGCGCCGAGGGCAAGGGCCGGGGCGAGCAGGGGCAGGCAAAGCTTCGCGAGAAGCGGTGCGTGGGGCTTCATGGTTGTCTCCTGATGTTTTTGTCGTCTCAGCGGGCTGAGGACGGCAATCCTTGCACAGGGCGAAGCGGTGGTGTTTGCGGGCAGGGGGGCGTTCCGCCTGGTGGAACGTTGGGGCTCAGCTGCGGCTCGCGGCGGCGATGGCGGCGGCGGTTTCCTGCAGGTCGGCGAGGTGTTCGCCGACGATCTGCGCCTTCAGCTTGTACTTGCGCGGCCACACGAGGTTCATGGTGGCGAGGATGCGCGGGCCGTCCATCACCGGCACCGCGATGGCGTCGAGGCGGTCGTCGACGACGCTGATGTCCTTGTCGTCGGCGCCGCCGAACAGCGGATCGCGGGAGGCGTAGCCGAGGCGACGGGTGTCGTCGAGGATGGCCGCCAGCTCGCCGCGCAGGACGTCGCGGCTGCGCTGCAGCCGGGGCGGGTTGAGGGCGGCGTCGGCGAGCACGGCCTCGCGCTCGGCGTCGCTGCAGAAGGCGAGGTAGGCCCGCCCGGGCGCCGACAGGAACATCTCGACCCGGTAGCCGAGGGGGTACATGGCGACGCCGAGGGTGCTCTGGCGGCGGGAGGTTTCGACGAGCTCCATGCGGAAATCCCGGAACACCAGCACGTCGGACGGCCAGATCACCTTGCGGCGCAGGGCTTCGAGGAAAGGCGCGGCGATCTCGCCGATGGCCAGCAGCTCGTCGGCGATGCTGGGCCGCAGGATCAGCGCGAAGCGCCGCCGGTAGCGCCCGTCGCCAATGGCCCGCCAGGCGAAACCGCTGGCTTCGAGGGTGTCGAGGATGCGCAGCAGGCTGGGCTTGGGGATGCCGGTGGCGGCGTGGAGCTCGGCCAGCGACTGACCGTGGCGTTCGTCCAGCTTGCGCAGCACGTCGAGACCACGCTCGAGGGCGTTGATGGTCTTCATGGGGCGGGCGCCGGGGCCGGGCTTAGTGCAGGTCGTCCTTGTCCGGCGGCACCGGCAGGATGGGGATGCCCTCGTCGATCAGCTCGAGCATGTCGGCCGAGCTGGCCTTGCCGCGGATGGCGCGCTCCTCGGCGTCGCCGTGGTGGATGCGGCGGGCTTCTTCGGCGAAGCGCTCGCCGACGTCTTCGGACTGGCTGGCGGCGGCGCGCAGGGCTTCGACCAGGCGCGCGGCGATGGCCGCAGGGTCGGGGGGCGGCAGCGTGGGCGCCGAGTGGGCGGCGGTCTGGACGTAGGGCGCCGACGGAAGCCGGCGGACCTGCCGGCTGTTGCAGTGCGGGCAGCTCACCAGCCCGGCGGCGAGCTGGCTCTCGAAGGCGTCGCTGGAGGCAAACCAGGCCTCGAAGCGGTGCTCGTGGTCGCAGCTGAGGTCGAGGACGATCACGATGCTGGCTGTGCAGTGGTGGTACCCGGAACGGGGGTCGAACCCGTACGCCTTGCGGCTTCGGATTTTAAGTCCGATGTGTCTACCAATTTCACCATCCGGGCGGCACGGCTTATTTAGGCTGCTCGGGCAGCGTGATGTTGACCTCGAGGATCTCGCAGTTGTCCTGCTTTTCGAGCTGGACCTTGATGTCGTCGACGCCGACGTTGACGTACTTGGAAATCACCTCGATGAGCTCGCGCTGGAGGGCGGGCAGGAAGTCGGGCGTGCGGTTGGTGCCGCGCTCGTGGGCGATGATGAGCGACAGGCGCTCCTTGGCCACCGAGGCGGTCTTTTGCTTGGTACCGAAAAAATAGGAGAGCAGCGACATCTCACTTGCCTCCGAACAGGCGCTTCAGCAGGCCGGGCTTTTCGTAGTTGACGAAGCGCAGCGGGCGCTCCTCGTCGAGGTAGCGGGCCACCACGTCCTGGTAGGCCGTGGCCACGTCGCTGTCCTTGAGGTGGATCGCCGGGGTGCCCTGGTTGGAGGCCTGCAGCACGTCGTCGGATTCGGGGATCACGCCGATCAGCGGGATGCGCAGGAGCTCCTGCACGTCCTTGTAGGAGAGCATCTCGCCGTCCTCGACGCGCTTGGGCGAGTAGCGCGACACCAGCAGGTGCTCCTTGACCGGCTCGCGGCCCTCGATGGCGCGGCGGCTCTTGCTCTGCAGGATGCCGAGGATGCGGTCGGAGTCGCGCACCGAGGAGACCTCGGGGTTGGTGACGATGAAGGCGTCGTCGGCGAAGGTGAGGGCCATCACGGCGCCGCGCTCGATGCCGGCCGGGGAGTCGCAGACCACGTACTCGAAGCCCATGTGGGTGAGGTCTTTGAGGACCTTCTCGACGCCGTCCTCGGTGAGGGCGTCCTTGTCGCGGGTCTGCGAGGCGGGCAGCACGAAGAGGTTCTCGCAGTGCTTGTCCTTGATGAGGGCCTGGTTGAGGTTGGCCTCGCCGTTCACCACGTTGATGAGGTCGTACACCACGCGGCGCTCGCAACCCATGATGAGGTCGAGGTTGCGCAGGCCGACGTCGAAGTCGATCACCGCGGTCTTGAAGCCGCGCAACGCGAGGCCGGTGGAAATGCTGGCGCTGGTGGTGGTTTTGCCGACGCCGCCCTTGCCGGACGTAACTACGATGACGCGTGCCACGATGTTCCCTTCAGATTATTGACGCCGCTTCAGCTGGACTGGAGCGCGATGATTTCGAGAGTATGCAGGTTGTCGGTGCCCGTCAGCCGGACCTGGGCGCTGCGCCCGCCGACCGACTGGGGAATGCCGCGCTCGAAGGTGCGGTATACCCCGGCGATGGAGACGAGTTCGGGCCCGAAGTTGGTGCTGAAGATGCGCGCCGAGGTGTCGCCGCGGGCGCCGGCCAGGGCGCGGCCGCGCAGCGGGCCGTAGCAGTGGATGCTGCCGTCGGCGATGATCTCGGAGCCGGGGCTCATGCCGGCCAGCAGCACCAGGTCGCCGCCCTTGGCATACACCTGCTGGCCGGAGCGCAGCGGGCGGTCGACGATCAGGGTGGGGGCGACGGCGGCTTGTTCGAACTCGGGCGCAGGGGCGGGCGCGGCGGCAGCCGGCGGCGGCTCGACCGGCGCGGGCGCGGCCACCGGCGGCGGGGGCGGGG
>JAKLLM010000230.1 GCA_023150125.1 Zoogloea sp. | reverse complement strand
GGCGATGGACGGCGCCCTGTCGGGCGTGTCGGACGCCTGGGGCGACTCGACGGCGCAGGCCCTGGGATTCGGAAGGGCGGCAATGGCCGGGGTGTCAGATGCGTGGCGATACTCGGCCGCGTCTGCCGACTACAGCCGGGATCAGGCCTTCGGGCTGGTTGATTCCGTAGTGTCGAACGCCGTGGATGTGATCGCCAGCCGGGCGAATGCTGAAAGCGCCTCGCTGCGCTCGATTTACGAAACGGCGCTCGGGCAGATCAACGGAACGAACGCGCGGCTCGGGGATGCTTACGCGGACAGCCAGGGCCGCGGCGCCCTGACGGACAAAATGCTGATGCTGGCCATCGGGGGCGCGATGATCGTAGCCCTCATGGCCGTGAGGAAGGGCTAGATGCAGGCACAAACCTATGACTACAACTTGACGGCCGGAGGCGCGCAGGTGCTGGCCGTGGCGGGTTCGTCGCTCAAGCTGCTCACGGCAACGGGGCTTCTTGAGGTGCAGACGGATACCGGCGCGCGCATGAAGCTGCTGCCGGGGCAGGGGCTCAAGGGCTTCAAGTTCGAACGCCTCACGCTGATAGACCGCTCGGGCGTGTCCAACAAGGGGACCATCCTGGTGAGCGATAGCGAAATGATCGATGACCGGGTGAACGGGATCGTGACGATCGCCGATCAGGTGCAGACCAACTGCAGTGCAATCACGATGGCCGTCGCGGTTAATACCGTCGCATTCAGCTATTCGACAATCGTGGCGCCGGGCGTCAGCTTCAACCCTTACGGAATTCTTGTGAGGTATTCGCGCCTTCGTTCGAAGTCGGGGCCGGCAGGTTGGCACAAAATGTCTTTGGTAGCGTCACCCATTGCGCCAACGTCGTTCGCTCTGGGTATCCAGGGTTATCTATTCGATGAAATCTACTCGGAAAACGGGGCAGTCGTGGAATCGAAGCTGAACCAGATGCGAACAGTTGTGCCGGCAGGGTGGGGGCTGTATGTGATTTATCAGGGGGCGGTCGATACCGAAATAGGTGAATTCTCGATCTCATACGAGAAGCTGTGAGGCTCGACCTGATCGCCGTGGGTGCCGTCGTTGGCGCTGCTGTCTGGGCGGTCACCAGCGATGAAGACACCTCGATCCTCGACCCTGTAACCGACATTCTCGAAACATACGACATGACAAACGCAGAAGCATTGAACAACGCCAACGTGCGGGCCTTCCTGGGGCTGATCCGCAAGGGCGAAGGCACGGCGGACGCGGGCGGGTATGCCAGGATCGTGGGCGGCGGTTCCTTCTCGGGCTGGGAGGACCATCCGCGCCGGCTCGTGAAGATCGATCGCCTTGGGATCAGCTCAACCGCGGCCGGGGCATATCAAATCCTGTCGCGTACCTGGGACATGGTGCGCCTGCAGGCCGGGCTCCGCGACTTCTCGCCGGCCTCGCAGGATCTGGCCGCGGTGCAGCTGATCCGCAACCGCGGCGCGCTCGCCGATGTGCTGGCCGGAAGGATCGAAGCGGCTTTGCGGAAATGCTCTTACGAGTGGGCCAGCCTGCCGCCGTGGCGCTACGGCGGGCAAGGGACGATGAACATGGAACGGGCCTTGGGCCTGTTTGAAAACTACGGGGGCGCGCTCTATGCGTAGCAAAGATGTGATTCTGATCGCCGTTGCGGCCTATCTCGTGCTGAAAATGACCGGCGCACGGGCGGCAACCGGCGCCGCGGTGCCGGCCGGCGGGGCCTATGCCGTGCCGACCGGAAACCAGAATGCCGAAATGTGGCTCAAGGCGGGGGCGCTGCAAGTCGGCTCCCAGCTGATTCGCGAGCTGGGCCGCGGAGCGGCCGTAGTGCAGTCGGCGGTGACGACCGGCTTTGACGGCTTCGGCCTCGGGGCCGATGTGGGGTATTCGGAAGACTCGGGGGGCTACTGGTGAAATCTGACGACATGCTGCTGATCCTGGGGGCTGCCGTGGGCGTCTTCCTGATCGCTCAGGCCGGCCGGGTGAAGGCCGGGACCGTGGCCACGCCGACGAAGAGCAACGGGGCGCCAGCCGGCGCAAGCTCGAATGCAGGCTTCGGTAACGTGATCTCGACTTGGAATGGATGGGTGTATTTCGATTCGGGCTACGCAAAGGACCAATTCGGGAACATCTATTTCCAGGGCGAACAGATCGCCAATGTCCAATGGGGGGCCGTGTGACGCCACGCCAGGCGCTGCCGATCATTGCCGGCATCACGGCGGGCGTGATCGTCTGGCAGCTCTACCGGAAGGCATCCGGCGCCGTGTCGGGCGCTCTGGACGATCTGGCGGCGCTGCCGGGCCGGGCGCTCGATGCTGTCGCCGATGCGGCACGGGCGGTGGTGGATGGAACATCGCCGGTTTCGGACCCGGCCGGCGGGGGCTTCGTCAAACAGGCTGCGCCGGCTCGGGTCGTGAATTACAGCGGTCTGCGGGACATTGACCCGCTGATCGCCTTTTTCATCGCGCAGGGGAACACGGCAGCAAGCAGGGCCGCAGCGTACCGGGCCGGATGGACCGCGGACGAAGTGAGCCTTTCCGTTCTGGCCATGGCGCAACACTTCGGAAACGTGTAGGGGGGTAAGAATGAAATGGATGTGGAAGCGGCTGCAAGAGCCTTCGACCTGGGCGGGCCTGGGCATCATCGCCGGAGCCGTCCAGGTGATCGCCAGCGATCCGCGTAGCCCGGTGGCCTGGGCGGGCGCCGTGGCGGGCGTGGCGGCGGCGGTGCGGCGCGAACAGGGGGCCGCATGAGTCAAGAGCTGATGATGCAGGTCGGGGCGAATCTGGCGGGCCTGCTGGTGGGCGGCGCGGCCGTCTATGGGGGCATCCGTGCCGACATGCGGCACGCCCTGAGGGCAATCGAAGAGGCGCATCGTAGAATCGACGCAATGATGATCCGTGCCGGGGGGCTGAAATGAGCATCAAGCCCTTCATCCCGTCGCTACCGGAGATCGGCCGCGAGGCGGTTATCGTTCTGGCCGGCGCTCTGCTGGCTACCATCGTGGTGCGGGCGCTCCCGGAGAAATAC
The DNA here is from genome assembly GCA_023150125.1 of Zoogloea sp. Lineage (GTDB taxonomy): Bacteria > Pseudomonadota > Gammaproteobacteria > Burkholderiales > Rhodocyclaceae > Zoogloea. The sequence continues at coordinate 2,334 of JAKLLM010000230.1, read as the reverse complement.
CGGAAGCTCTTCACCTTTCCGACTTCAACCAACTGAGGGGGACGCCATGGCTCGACGCCTGCCGCCGCGAGGCAAGAACGGCCGATTCAAGCGCCGCAAGTGAAAGAGGCCCGGGAAACCGGGCCTTTTTGCTTGGGCGAGCTGGCCGGCTATCGGAGCATGGCCAGGGATGCGGCGCGCTCGCCGTCAAGGTGAACAAGGCATCGCACGCCGGGCCGGTCGGCGCCGACGATGGACAGCGTAGCGGCCGTGAGGCCCGTCCAGGGGCCGCCCGTGTGGCTGCAGTCGGCATCGATGCTGCGGCCTCGCCAGCGGCCGGAGAAAGACGCCTCGGAGCTGCCGGAGGCGACGGGCTCGCCGTCAATCAGGATTGTGACGGTACGGCCGGAGCGGAAGGCATCGGCGGGCGAAAGCTGGCCGGTGATCTGGTGCTGAGCATCGGCGCCGCGGGGCCGGTAGAAGCCGGGCTGGCTGATCGTCGGGGCCTGGGCGCAGGCGGCAAGAATGGCGGAGAGGGGCAGAAGGGCGAGGGCTTTCACGGCGTGTCCTGGTTATGAAATTGGGCCATGGTGCGCCGGCTCGGATCAGGCTGCAAGCCTCGGGCCGAAGAGTGCCGAAAGCAGCGCGGAAACAATGCGTTGGCGACTTCTGATAACAGTAATTTTCAGAAAAATTTAAAACCTGAAAAAGACACTACAGAAACCAGGCTAGGCGCCACTTGCGGAAAACCTTCGGGCCAAGCCCCAACGCCTGACAACGATCCCGCCGTCGCCGGTTGGATCCGGCTTGTGAAAGCCGAGAAAGCTCAGGAACTTCCGCATCACGAGCGGGCTGGCGGCGAGAAAACCCGGGGCCGCCCGCGGCGGCCTCGGGCGACGAACCCGCCGGCGCCTCCGGAGGGAAGCGCGGCGGGCTGCACCAGACCGGAATCAGGCGTGGAGCTGGTTGAGCTGCCGGGCGATGATGTCGTGGTTCAGCCACAGCACCGGGCCCGTCGGCGCCGAGGACTCGCGCAGGATCAGCGGGCCGGTGGCTTCCAGCACCAGGGTGCTGAGCAGATCGGTGACCAGCGCCTTGCGGTCGGCGTGCATCTGGGCAATGTCGTCGGAGGTACCGATGGTCAGGTCGGCCTGGGCCGGGCTGTTGGGCATCGGCCAGGCAGCGAAGTCGCGGAAGCCCTGCATCACGTCGCTGGCGTGGAAATCGGCGACCTTCTGCAGCACGTCTTCAAGGGTGTGGCCTTCGGCCAGCAGGTCGCGGCAGGCCTGCCACTGGGCATCGGCCCAGGCGCCGCCACCTTCCTTTTTAAGGGCGTGGAGCAGCGAGATCAGCGGCAGCTCGACACCGGCGAAGACGTCGGTGGAATTGGTGCGGATCTCCGGGCAGTTGTAAACCGTGGCCTTGATGCCCTGGGCCCAGGCGTCCTGGGCGATGCGCTCGAGGCGCATCTTGGCGTAGCCCTGGGTGTAGTTGGTGTAGGTCTGCCACTGGTAGCCGCCGCCCTGCAGGATCTCGGTGCCGTGGTAGCCATAGGCCGAGTAGCGCACCTGGCCGCCGGCGGCCTCAATGCGGGCGCGGATCGCCGCGCTGCCTTCGATGAGGTACTGGAAGCTGTTGGCCGACACTTCGTCGAAGTTCTGCAGGATGAGCTTGCCCAGGTCGCTGTCGAGCAGGGTCTGGGACGACATGAAGCGGTCGCCGCGGCCCTTGTAAATGCGGTTGGCAATCACCATGAAAACCTTGGCCTTGGGGATGCCGCCGGCCATGGTGTGGGCGAAGAACACGTTGCGCCCTGCGCCGATCAGGCCGTCGAGCTGGGCCATCACCTCGGCCACGCCATCCTTGAAGCGCTTGATACCGACCTGGCGGCACTTCTCGATGTGGGCCCAGTCGAGCTTGTCGGTTTCCCAGCTCTTCAGGGTCAGGCTGCCGAGGAGATCGGTGGGCGTGGGCTCGCCGGCCGGGGCGTCGAGGTCGAAGCCGGCCATCAGCGGCACGTTGATGATCTTGCCGCCCAGGTTGGCTTCGGCGGCGGCCAGTTCTTCGGCGTTCAGGGGGCGCAGCGCGTTGTTTTCGTCGCGGCGGCCGACGGTGATGCCGACGATCTCCATGCCGGCCTTCCGCGCCTCACTGACAAGGCCGCTGGCGTAGCCGCGCCCGAAGAGTTCGCCGAACAGCACGAACACGTCGCCCTTGCGAAAGATGTTGGTTTGCGGAAGTTGTTTCAGGGAGGTGATGGTCATGAGCTTCTTTGGCCTGGGTTGATCGGTAAAGTAGCCGCGATTCTATCCAGTTCGGCCCGCCGCGCCCAAATCGTGGCGGGATCGGGCATCA
>JAKLLM010000229.1 GCA_023150125.1 Zoogloea sp. | reverse complement strand
TGCTGCCGATGTCGACGATTACGTCGCCGTGGCGTGGCTGCACCATCCTCTCAAGGTAGGCGACCTTGTCGGTGAGGTGGTTGACCATCGATTGGTTGAGGCCGGAGCGGTAGCCGTAGCTGTCGCCGAACATCTCGCCTGCAGCGTAGGTGTGCCCAAGCTGGACCAGGCCGCTGTCCGGGCACCACACCAGTTCAAGCGGTGCGATCGGCACCGGTTCGTCGGCTGAGGCCGGGAATATGCCGGTAAGGGCCTGCGTGCCCAGGTCGAGTATCGAAATCAGGTTTTTGCTGTCGCTGATCCGGCAGGCGGAAATCTTCTTGTAGCCAGCACTCATCGGGGGCCTCGCGGGAAGAGCAGGTCTTCGGAGCGGATGGAGGCGGAGACGGTGGGTGGGCGCGTCCCCCCGTTGGTCTGCCTCGTCACTGCTCCATCTCTGGATGGGAGCAATGTTATGCGTGGCAGGGAAGACGCTTAGGGTGGAACAGCGGGGGGAAACGCGGGTTATTCGACGGCTTGGCCCCGCGGGGCGCCGGGCGCTTTGGCCCGGCCCCCCGGGCTCAGCGCAGGTCGGCCTGGAAGCTTGGGGGGGTGATGCCGCAGGCGACGTAGTCCCGGTCGGCCATGACGGGCTTGAACTCGCATGCGGGGGCACTGGAGGCCGGGCCGCTGGTGAGGCGGGTGAAGCGCGGGTCGGCGGGGCGGGGAGCGCGATTCACCGGCTGCGGCGGGGCCGCGTCGGGAGAGGGTTGGCCGGGAGGAGGCTGGAAGGCGAAGGGCTGCGGGCCGGCTTCGTCGGGTGCGCTGCGGCCGCCGCTCCGGGCCACCCGTTCGGCGCGGCGGCGCTCCAGGATCTCGGCTTCCCGGTGGTGTTGCTCTTCCAGGTAGCGGGAGCGGAGCGAGGCGCGGGTGACGTCGCCCAGCAGGTCGCCGCCACTGTAGCGGGATTCGCCCACGGCCCGGCTGTAGGTGGCCGCGGGGGCGAGGGGGCTGTGCGGGGCGTCTGGCACGACGTGGGGCGTCGAGACGCTGCGCTGCATGCCCACGGGCCGCCCGCCACCGAACCGACGAGCGTCGGCGGGAGCGCTGGCCACGAGGGCGATGGCGGCAAGGAGCAGGGCGGGGCGGGCTGTGCGCATGATGGGTGTCGGCCCGGTGCCGGGGGCGTGGCACGCAGGGCGGGAGTGGCTCGGAAACTCCGATTCTACTGAAGGCTTGTACGCGATGCCAAAGTGCTGCGGCGTGCTCAGCCGGCCAGCAGGAGGGCGCCAAGCTCGGCCGGGGATGCGGCGGCCCGCCAGTGCCCGGCCATCGCCGCCGCCTCGATGCTGCCGTAGCCCCAGGTGGCGGCGATGAAGGGGAGGGCGTTGGCGTCGGCGGATTCGCCGTCCTCGCTGCGGTCGCCGATGTAGATGGAGGCGTTCTGCGGGAGTTCGTGGTCGGCCAGCAGGCGGGCGATCATCGCGGCCTTGTCGGGCAGGCGGGGTTCGAACAGGTCGAGGGCGTAGATGTGCTCGAAGTGGTCGAGCCAGCCCAGGTGGGCCAGGATCAGGCGGGTCGGCAGGATGCGCTTGTTGGTGGCGATGGCGAGCTGCAGGCCGGCGCCGCGGAGTGCGGCGAGCATCTCGCCGACGCCGGCGTAGGCGGCGGTCTGCTTGTAGCCTTCGCTGTCGTAGCTGGCCTTGAAGCCGTCGGCGAGGCGTTCGATGAGGGCCTTGTCGTGGCTGTTGGTGAGGAGCTGCAGGGTTTCGATGAGCGGCGGGCCGACGATGCTCTCGTCGATGGCGCGTGCCGGTGCGACGCCGCAGCGGGCAAAGGCGTCGCGGTAGCTGGCGAGGATTGCGGGGGCGGAGTCGATCAGGGTGCCGTCGAGGTCGAAGAGGATGTGCTGGTAGCGGGGCATGGGCTGGGCTGGGGTGGGCAGAATGGCTGCGATTATCGCGCCGTGGCTGCAATGTGTGGGCGCGCTGGAGCGGGAGCGGTGTCCTGGCGGATAATCCAGGGCTTCTCACAAGGACCGCCCGACCGATGGAAACCACCGACCTCTCCGCCCCCGAAGACCCCCGCCGTTTCGGCGGCATTGCGCGTTTGTACGGCGAGGACGGGCGCGCCCGGCTGGCCGCGGCGCGGGTCTGCGTGGTGGGCATCGGTGGCGTCGGGTCGTGGGCGGCCGAGGGGCTGGCGCGGAGCGGCGTCGGGCAGCTCACGCTGATCGACCTGGACCACGTGGCCGAATCCAACATCAACCGCCAGATCCACGCCGCCGACGCGACCCTCGGCCAGGCCAAGGTGGAGGCCATGCGCGAGCGCATCGCCGGCTACAACCCGGGCTGCGTGGTGACGGTGGTGGATGATTTCGTGACCGCCGACAACACCGCGGCGCTGCTGGGCGCCGGCTTCGACTATGTGATCGACGCCATCGACGCGGTGCGCGTGAAGGTGGCGATGATCGCCTTCTGCCGCGGGGCCGGGGTGCCGGTGGTGACCTGCGGCGCGGCGGGCGGGCAGATCGACCCGACGCAAATCCGCGTCGACGACCTGTCACGCACGGTGCAGGACCCGCTCCTCGCCAAGGTGCGCGGGCAGCTGCGCAAGGGCCACGGCTTTCCCCGTGATCCGAAGAAGAAGTTCGGCGTGGAGGCGGTGTATTCCACTGAGCCGCTGCGCTACCCGCAAAGCGGCGCGGCCTGCGACCTGCCCCAGGGCGGGCCGGCCGGCCTCAACTGCGCCGGCTTCGGCTCGGTGGTGACGGTGACGGCCACGGTCGGGCTGTTTGCCGCGGCGCGGGCGATCAACGCGCTTTCGGCGGCGCGATGAAGAGGGCCGGGTCGACGGCGGCGCCGTTTAGGTAAACGCTCCAGTGCAGGTGCGGGCCGGTGGCGCGGCCGCTGCTGCCGGCGTCGCCCAGGCGCTCTCCGCGGGCCACCTTCTGGCCGACCTCCACGCGGGCCTTGTCGAGGTGGCAGACCATGCTGACGAAGCCCTGGCCGTGATCCACGAACACCGTTTTTCCGTTGAAGTAGAGGTCGTCCACCAGGCTCACGACGCCGTCGGCCGGGGCGCGGATGGGGGTGCCGGTGGGCACCGCCACGTCGAGCCCGGTGTGGGGCGCCCGCGGCTCGCCGTTGAAGATGCGGCGCAGGCCGAAGCGGCTGGACAGGCGTCCGTCGGCCGGCAGGTCGAGGTCCACCCGGCTCACCGGCACGTCGCGGAAGCGGCTGCGGATGGCGAGCTGGCGTTCGCGCTCCTCGGCGATGCGGGCCAGCTCGTCGGCGGGCGGGGTGACCATCTTGGGGTTCTTGATCGTGAGGCGCTGCTCCGGGTAGGCCTTGGGGCCGACCATGAAGCCGAGGGGGCGGCTGGCGCCCTCGGGGCCGATCTGGATGGACTGCTCGCCGACCGGCGTGTCGAGGGGCAGGCCGACCACCGCATGCCAGCCGTCGGCACGCTGGCGGAGGAGCACCGGGCGGCCGTCGAAACGCACCTCGGGGCGCGGGTTTCCGGCTGCCGCCACGTGGATTTCGGCGACTCCGCCGGGGACCGGGTCGGGGCGGAGATCGGCGCGGGCCGTGGATGTCAGGAGTGCGGCACCGAGGACCACGGCGGTGATCGCGGGAACGAAAGGCTTGTTCTGAGGGACTATGTCACACATGGCAGCAGGAAGTGAGGCGCGAACACGAATTTCACCATGAATGCCGCTTTTGGCGGTTTAACATCTTGTAAAGCTTAATGAAGCGCGGCCTCGGGAGGCCCTGCCCTGGAGGCTGGGGTAAGGCACCGGATAATGCTTATTTTGCCGTCATCGAGGCCGGCTGGAGAGACAAAAATGTCAGTGGAATCAATCGTCCTGTTCGCCCACGGGGCACGGGACCCGGACTGGGCCCTGCCGGCCCAGCGCGTTGCTGCGGAGGTCCGGCGGCTGCGTCCGGAGGCGAAGGTGACTGTCGCTTTTCTCGAGTTCATGGAACCCAATCTGGTGGATGCGGTTGACGAGGCCGCGCGCGCCGGGGCCGAATCGGTCCGGGTCGTGCCGCTGTTCCTGGCCCAGGGCGGGCACCTGAAACGGGATGTGCCGGCGCTCATGGAGGCGGCCCGGCAGAAGCACCCGGGTTGCCGTATCGAGCTGGTGTCGGCGGTTGGTGAGGATGAAGGCGTCGTGCGCGCCATGGCCGCGTATTCGGCAGGAGCCTGATATGTCGGTCGCGGGGGTGTGGAGGCAAGAGGGCGAAGTGTCGATGGCGTGTCGTATCTGGCTGGTGGGAAGTGATCCGGTGCTGGGGGGCGAGCTCGAGGGCTGGCTGACGGCTGCCGGCTTCGTCTCCGAACGCCTCTCCCACGCGGAGGCGCTCACCCGCCTGGGCACGGCCCGGCCGCGGGTCGACCGGGTCGTGGTGGATGGCGGCTCCCATAGCGGCAGCCTCGAGCTCCTGCCCCACTTCCGCGCGGCCGGCGTGCCGGTGACCCTGCTGCTGGAAGCCGAGGATCTGCTGGCTGTCGAGCTGGGCCTTCAGCGCGGCGTGGCGGGCTTCCTGATCAAGCCCTTCGGCCCGCGGGCCCTGGAGGCGGCGCTGGCGATGCCGACGGGCGAGCTGTCTGCACCGTCGGGTGGCTATTTCCCCTTCCGCACCCTCGAGGACGTCACCGGCCTGTCGCAGCTGGTGGCGGGCCTGTGCCCTGAATCCGAGATGGTGCAGATCGCGCTGTCCGAGCTGATGCTGAACGCCGTCGAGCACGGCAACCTCGGCCTCGGCTTCGTGCGCAAGGGCGAGCTGATGAGCTGCGGCGCCTGGCGCAACGAGGTCGAACGCCTGCTCGACCTGCCCGAGCACCTGGGGCGTTTCGCCTTCCTGCGGGTCGAGTGCCGGCCGCGGGAAATCCGCTTCCTGATCCGCGACCAGGGCCAGGGTTTCAACCCGGAACCCTATCTGCAGCTCAACCCGCTGCGCTCCGTCGAACCCCACGGGCGAGGCATCGCGATCGCGCGGATGCTGGCCTTCCCCGACCTGGTGTTCCTCGACGGCGGGCGCTGCGTCGAGGGGGTCGTGCGCCGCGAGGCACACCTCAACCTCGCCGCCTGATCCGCCGCGGGCGAGAGCCCGCCTGCCTTGACGGCTCACAATATAAGTGTATTCTTATATTATGAGCCGATATACCTTGCACGCCCGTTCGGGCCTTCTGATTGCCGGGCTGCTCCTGCTGCCTGCCGCGCTCCTTGCGGCAGACGGGGGTGCGGCCGTTCCCACCGTCAAGATCGAGCCCCAGCTGCGGGCACGCAGCCACGCCAGCGAGGCCACCATCGAGGCCGTGCGCCAGGCCACCGTTGCCGCGCAGGTGCAGGGGCGGGTGCTGGAGGCGCGGGCGGATGCCGGCGCGCGGGTGCGCCAGGGCGACGTGCTGATGCGCATCGACACCCGCGAGGCCGACCAGGCCGTGGCGGCGGCCGCAGCCAATGTCGCG
>JAKLLM010000228.1 GCA_023150125.1 Zoogloea sp. | reverse complement strand
TTGAAGGGCCGGCCCGTGCCGGCGCGGATCGCCGCCACCTCGCTGCGGACGGCCTCCGGCGAAAGCATCGCGCAGGGCAGGGCGCCGAGCCCGCCGGCCTCGCAGACGGCCACCGCGAGGGCGCTGCCCTGCACGCCGGCGGCGCCGAGGGCCCGGGCGGCGGCCACGCCGCTGGCGTCGGCAATGCCGCCGGCGGCGATCACCGGCAGCTTCACCGCGGCCACGATCTGCGGCACCAGCGCCAGGGTGCCGAGCTGGGTCGTCACGTCGCCGGTGAGGAACATGCCCCGGTGGCCGCCGGCCTCGAGGCCCTGGGCGATCACCGCGTCGGCGCCGTGGGCCTCCAGCCAGCGGGCCTCGTCCACGGTGGTGGCCGAGCTCAGCACGCGGGCGCCGCTGGCCTTGACGCGGGCCAGCAGCTCAGGTGCCGGCAGGCCGAAGTGGAAGCTCACCACCGGCGGGCGGAGCTCCTCGACCAGCTCGGCCAGCGCCGCGCTGAAGGGCGCGCGGCCCGGTGCGGCGGGGATCGCCGCCGGGTCGAGCCCGAGCTCGCGGTAGTAGGGGGCGAGGGCGCTACGCCAGGCGGCCTCGCGGGCGTCGTCGGGGCTGGGCGGCTGGTGGCAGAAGAAATTGAGGTTTTGAAGGGCCGGCCCGTGCCGGCGCGGATCGCCGCCACCTCGCTGCGGACGGCCTCCGGCGAAAGCATCGCGCAGGGCAGGGCGCCGAGCCCGCCGGCCTCGCAGACGGCCACCGCGAGGGCGCTGCCCTGCACGCCGGCCATCGGGGCCTGGAGGAGGGGGAGGTCGATGCCCAGTAGTTGTTGCAAAGTCATGGTCGTGTTCCAGGCGAAAAAAAGCCCGGCGCGGGGCCGGGCTGGGTGGGGCTGGCGATCAGGCGACCTTGACCGGGATCTTGCCGATCTTGGCCTGCCATTCCTTCGGGCCGGTGTTGTGCACGCTGATGCCCGAGGAGTCGACGGCCACCGTGACGGGCATGTCCTGCACGTCGAACTCGTAGATGGCTTCCATGCCCAGGTCGGCAAAGCCGACGACCTTGGCGCTCTTGATGGCCTTGGCCACCAGGTAGGCGGCGCCGCCGACGGCCATCAGGTAGGCGGACTTGTTGTCCTTGATGGCCTGGATCGCCACTTCGCCGCGCTCGGACTTGCCGACCATGGAGATCAGGCCGGTCTGCTCGAGCATCATGCGGGTGAACTTGTCCATGCGGGTGGCGGTGGTCGGGCCGGCCGGGCCGACGACCTCGTCACGCACCGGGTCGACCGGGCCGACGTAGTAGATCACGCGGTTGGTGAAGTCGACCGGCAGCTTCTCGCCCTTGGCCAGCATGTCGGCGATGCGCTTGTGGGCGGCGTCGCGGCCGGTGAGCATCTTGCCGTTGAGGAGCAGCTTCTGGCCCGGCTTCCAGGAGGCGACCTCGTCCTTGGTGAGGGTGTCGAGGTTCACGCGGGTGGCCGACTTGAGGTCGGGCGTCCAGGTGACGGCGGGCCAGTCCTCGAGCTTGGGCGGCTCGATCTTGGCGGGGCCGGAGCCATCCAGGTGGAAGTGGCAGTGGCGGGTGGCGGCGCAGTTGGGCACCAGGGCCACCGGCAGGTTGGCGGCGTGGCAGGGGTAGTCGAGCACCTTCACGTCGAGCACGGTGGTGAGGCCGCCGAGGCCCTGGGCACCGACGCCGAGGGCGTTGATCTTTTCCATCAGCTCGAGGCGCAGCTGTTCCGGGCGGCTGAGGGTGGCGCCGCTGGCGGCCTTGGCCTTCAGCTCGTGGATGTCCACCGGGGCCATGATGGATTCCTTGGCCAGCAGCATCGCCTTCTCGGGCGTGCCGCCGATGCCGATGCCGATGATGCCCGGCGGGCACCAGCCGGCACCCATCTCGGGGATCTTCTTGAGCACCCAGTCGACCAGGTCGTCGGAGGGGTTGAGCATCGCGAACTTGGACTTGGCCTCGGAGCCGCCGCCCTTGGCCGCGCAGATGACCTCGACGTGATGGCCCGGGACGAGCTCGAAGTGCACCACGGCCGGGGTGTTGTCTTTCGTGTTCTTGCGGGCGCCGGCCGGGTCGGCCAGCACCGAGGCGCGCAGGGGGTTGTCGGGGTTGGCGTAGGCGCGGCGCACGCCCTCGTCGATCATCTGCTGGACGCTCATGGTGGCGTCCGGCCAGGTGACCTGCATGCCGACCTTGATGAACACCATGCCGATGCCCGTGTCCTGGCAGATCGGGCGGTGGCCCTCGGCAGCCATCCGCGAGTTGGTGAGGATCTGCGCGATCGCGTCCTTTGCGGCGGGGGATTCCTCGCGCTCGTAGGCTTCACCCAGGGCCTTGATGTAGTCCAGCGGGTGGTAGTAGCTGATGTACTGGAAGGCGTCCGCGACGGACTGGATCAGGTCTTCCTGCTTGATGGCGGTCATGGGTGAAGCTCCCTCTCTTTAGTGTTTTGACAGCAGAACGGTCTGGTTCATGATCTTGTCGACCATCGCCATGGCGAAGGCCGAGACCAGGAACACCACATGGATGATCACCTGCCACATGATCGTGTGCTCGGCGATGTTGGCGGCGTTGATGAAGGTCTTGAGCAGGTGGATCGACGAGATGCCGATGATCGCCGTCGACAGCTTGATCTTGAGCACGCCCGCGTTGACGTGGGACAGCCACTCGGGCTGGTCCGGGTGGCCCTCGAGATCGAGCCGCGAGACGAAGGTCTCGTAGCCGCCGATGATCACCATGATCAGCAGGTTGGCGATCATCACCACGTCGATCAGGCCCAGCACCACCAGCATGGTCTCGGTCTCGCTGATGTGGCCGCCGGATTCGAAGACCGACATCAGCAGGTGGCCGAGTTCGGCCATGAAGAGCCACACGTAGATGCCCTGGGCGACGATCAGGCCGAGGTAGAGCGGGGCCTGGAGCCAGCGGCTCCAGAAGATGAAGCGTTCGAGTTGTTGCGGACCTTTGCTCATGTTGTTGGACTGCAGTTGGGGGAGCCCGGATTTTATCATCGGCGAAGCGGGGGCCAAGGCGCTAAAATGTGCGCCTTTGTTTTTTCGCCTCAAGGGCTTTCCCCATGAACCTGCAACCCATCACCGCGCTGTCGCCCCTCGACGGCCGCTACGAATCCAAGGTTTCCGCGCTGCGCGAGCACTTTTCCGAGTTCGGCCTGATCCGCAACCGGGTCAAGGTCGAGATCGAATGGCTGAAGGCCCTTGCCGCCGCCCCCGAGCTGGCCGAGATCGCCCCGTTCTCCGCGGCCACCGTGGCCGAGCTCGACGCCGTGATCGCCAACTTCTCGGTCGCCGACGGCGAGGCCGTGAAGGCCATCGAAGCCACCACCAACCACGACGTGAAGGCCATGGAGTACTGGCTCAAGGAGCGCCTCGGCCACAACCCCGAGGTCACCCGCGTCACCGAGTTCATCCACTTCGGGTGCACCTCCGAAGACATCAACAACGTCTCCCACGCGCTGATGCTGCGCGACGGCCGTGATGGCGTGCTGCTGCCGGCCCTCGACAAGATCATCAACCGCCTCGTCGAGCTGGCCCACCAGCACGCCGAGCTGCCGATGCTCTCCCGCACCCACGGCCAGCCCGCCAGCCCGACCACCCTGGGCAAGGAGATGGCCAACGTGGTGTACCGCCTGCGCCGCGTGAAGAAGGCCATCGCCGCGGTCGAGCTCACCGCCAAGTTCAACGGCGCCGTGGGCAACTACAACGCCCACCTGTCTGCCTACCCCGACTTCGACTGGGAAGGCTTCAACGGCCGCTTCATCGAGTCGCTGGGCCTCGCCTTCAACCCCTACACCATCCAGATCGAACCCCACGACGCGATGGCCGAGCTGTTCGACGCCACCGCCCGCGCCAACACCATCGTGCTGGATATCTGCCGCGACATCTGGATGTACATCTCCCTGGGCTACTTCAAGCAGAAGCTGAAGGCCGGCGAGATCGGCTCGTCCACCATGCCGCACAAGGTCAACCCGATCGACTTCGAGAACGCCGAGGGCAACCTGGGCCTCGCCAACGGCGTGCTGCGCCACCTGGCCGACAAGCTGCCGGTGTCGCGCATGCAGCGCGACCTCACCGACTCCACCGTGCTGCGCAACATGGGCGTCGCCTTCGGCTACGCCGTGCTGGCCTATGACTCCTGCCTGCGTGGCCTGGGCAAGCTCGAGGCCGACCCGGCCCGCCTGGCGGCCGACCTCGACGCCTGCTGGGAAGTGCTCGCCGAGCCGATCCAGACCGTGATGCGCCGCTACGCCGTGGCCAACCCCTACGAGCAGCTCAAGGAGCTGACCCGTGGCAAGGGCATCACCCGCGAGGCGCTGCAGGAGTTCATCGCCACCCTGGCGATCCCCGAAGCCGAAAAGGCCCGCCTGCTCACCATGACCCCGGGCAGCTACATCGGCAAGGCCGCCGAGCTGGCCAAGCGCATCTGATCGCAGCGGGGCGGCAGGGCCGGCTTCGGTCGCCCCTGCCGCCCCGTTTTTTACTCCGGAGATTCTTCATGGCATTCGCCGACAAACTCAAGACCCTGCCGGGTGTCTCCCACCTGGCCGCGCTGCAGCTCATCGACGCCGCCGGCGAGGTGGTCGCCACCATCGAGAACAAGCCCGGCCAGGCCGGCTCGCTGGCGGTGTACAACCACCTCGGCCAGCTCCACGGGGCGATCACCCCCGAGGCCGCCACCCAGGGCATCGAGATCTACGCCGAGCACAGCGAGGATGCGCGCCTCAATCCGGGCAAGCACCCCAACATCGACCGCCTGATCGGCCTGGTCGAGCGCGGCGAGACGCTGCGGGTGAAGCACGTCTTCGCCACCTGAGCCCGGCCGCACGCCACGGCAACAAGGGCTGCCCGCGGGCGGCCCTTTTTTGTGCGGTTTTGGCTGGCGCGCGGTGTTTGCTGCCGGCCAGAGCAATGTTGCTAGCTCACCCCACCAACATTGCTCTCGCCAACAGTAATGTTGGTGGGGCCGGGTAGTAACGGTGCTGCAAAAAGCAGCAATGGTTCTCTTGCGGCGAGTAATGTTTCTACCCCGGGGTAGAAACATTACTGCCGGCGGGAGAACATTTACTGCTGCACGGAGTAATGTTTCTCCCGGCCGGAGCAATGTTTCTACTGGCCGGAGCAAGGTTTCTCTCCGCGGCAGTAATGTTTCTCCCGGCGGTAGTAACGATGCCCGGGACGGCAGGGAGTGTCAGAAATTTTGTGTTCGAGGCGCTTTTAGATCGCCCCCGGCGCCGGCAAGCGCCGCCCGGCCTTCAGGTGGAGGCCACGGCTCCCCGGGCGGCGCGGCGGAGCAGCAGCCAGCCGATCGCCACCCCCACCGAATCGGCCACCCAGTCCAGCGGGTCGCCGAAGCGGTTGGTGGTGAGGGTGTGCTGGCAGACCTCGATCAGCAGGCCGTAGGCCGACAGCCCGACGGCCATCCACCCCACCCGCCGCGGCCACCCGCCGGTGCCCAGCAGCATCAGCACCAGGAAGGCGATGGCGTGCTCAAACTTGTCCTGGGACGAGACCACGACGGTCATCTCGGGCCGCGGCATCATCGTCAGTGCAAAGACGACCAGCACCGCAGCGACGAAGAGGCCGCGCAGGATGGGGCGGGGAATGCGGTGGAGGAGGGTGAGCATCGGTGGTGGGGCAAGGGGGCTGGGCGCCGCATTGTAGCCGCGGGGGCTGGGCGGCGGGATGACGGGGTGCCTGGGGTAGGTACGGTGGAGCGGGCTTGCATGCCCGCTTGGTTGCGGTTCGCTGATGGAGACCAGTGGCTTTCCATTGTTTGGCGTTTCGTTGGCCGGGTCCCGCCCCGGCAGGCGGGTGACCTCTTAGCGTCGCCAAAGAAGTAACCAAGAAAGGCGACCCCGCCGAGCCGGTCGTCCGCGTCGCGGCCGACTCCCTTGCGCTGCTCGCAACAGGCGGCCGGCGCAGAACTCGCGGGCTGCGCCCGCTCAGACAGCTGCGCCGGAAGGCCCCGCCTGTTGCTCCGCTGCTCAGCGGCTCGGAAGGGGCTTTCCGGAAGCACCGAGCGTTGCAGGGCGGGCGTGTGTGATCGACGAAAAGGCGAAGGGCGAAAGGCGGAGGGCTGGCGGAAATAGCCGG
>JAKLLM010000227.1 GCA_023150125.1 Zoogloea sp. | reverse complement strand
AGGGTGTAGAGGAGCGCCTTGACCAGCATCGCCACGTCGTCGCGGCTGCGGGCGTCGACCCGGAAGACGGCCGGCGGCGGTTGATGGCCGAGGCTGGCGAGGCGGGTGCGGTAGGCGTCGAGATCGGGGGCTTCGGCCCGGTCCATGTGGGTCACGCCGATGGCGACCGCTGTCTTCGAGATGAAGTCCTTGAAGGCGTGCAGGTAGCCCTGCAGGTCGGCGAGGGGGTCGGGGTTGGCATTGTTGATCAGCAGCACCAGCCCGATCCCGCCCTCGGAGAGGATCTCCCACATGAAGTTGAAGCGCTCCTGGCCGGGGGTGCCGTAGAGCATGACCTTCTCGCCACCGGGGAGGTTGAGGACGCCGTAGTCCATGGCCACGGTGGTGGTCTTCTTGATCAGGCCGGTCTCGTCGCTGGCGACGGCTTCGGTGGCGACCGGGGGGATGTCGCTGAGGGCAGCGATGGCGGTGCTCTTGCCGGCACCGACCGTCCCGGAAAAGATGATCTTGTTATGTCGGGCGCGTTCAGACCGCATTGAGGAGCTTCCTGAGAATTCTGGACAAAATCGACGGACGTTGCTGGGTTTGCTTGGCTTCCGGTTCGGGCGATGCCTTGCCGGCGGCCGGGGCCGTGGTGGCTGTCTGGATGGTGGGGTCTTCGGGGGCGCTGAACTGCCGTGCGGGGGCCGCGGGGGCGACCGGCCTGGGCGGGAGGCTGGTGTCGAGCAGCCCGGCGAAGCGTGCCGAGGCGTACACCGAGAACACGTAGCGCTGGGCGATGCCCAGCCGGGCGGCGATCTCGACGGGGCTGGCCCAGGTGCGCGTCCACAAAGCCGCGATGCGCATGGCGTGGGGCGACATGAAGACCTTGGTGCAGTTGGGCCAGGCGCGCAGGCGCACCGGGCGGTAGGGGTCGGCGCCGGCCGGCAGGCGCCCGCGGGCGGCCCAGGCGGCGACGTTCCAGAGCAGGTCTTCGGAGCTGTGCACGATCTCGTTGCCGGAGCTCTGCGGCAGGGTGGAGGCGCTGACGATGCGGGCGGTGGTGAGGGGCAGCTGCGTCATCGACAGGGGCCGCAGCTGGTTGTCGCGGAAGTCGGTGATGCAGGCAGGCACCGGGGTCGCACGCACGCCGATCAGCCGCGGCAGGCCGGCCACCAGGTGCGGGCGGCCGGTGTGGGCGGCCTGCTCCACGGCCCGGTGGATGTGGCCGATGATGTATTCGTCGGGGTTGAAGAAGAGCCTGTCGGGGAGCGGCTGGCCGGGCGTGGCGGGGAGGTCGTCCATGGCGCCGCACAGGTCGCGTTCGTCCTCGGTCTGCAGGCCGTGGCCGAGGGAGGCCGGGCCTGGCTCTTCGACCACGACCGGCGCCGGGGGCGGCGCGACGAAGCGGGGCGGTGGCGCGGCGATCACGTGGGCCGCATCGGCGGCCGCCTTGGCGAGGATGGCCGGCAGCGCCTCGAGGTTGAGGGGCTTGCCGAGGATCACCCGGTTGGGAAAGCGCTGGACGTGGTCCTTGGGGTGGAAGGCGTAGTACACGATGCCGGTGCGGGGGTGTGCGGCGAGTTGTTCGACGGCGGCTTCGATGCCCGGGCGGTCACAGTCGACGAGGACCACTTCCGCCTGGTTGAGCGCACTCGCCAGCTTGACCTGGTGTTTCCAGTGGCGCTCGGTGGAGAGCCCGATCAGGCGCGCGTCCATGCTGCCCACGTGGAGCAGGTAGAGGGCCGTCAGGGGCTGGCCCGGAGGATTGGGGTGGCGGTTCATGAAAGAATCCGAGGGCGAAGGGCTGCGCGGGAGGGATGCGACTCGGGGTGTGACGGGAGGGCTGCGGGCATGGGGGCTTGGGCGGCGACGGTCAGAGGCGGCTGGCCGGCGACGCAGGCAGGGAGGCTTCGCGCAGGAAGGCCCGGGTGCCGGCAACCGGCCGGGTCAGCACGGTGCCGGGCAGGGCGATGCGCGGGTCGTGGCGATCGAGGCCGTGGTGCAGGCGCTCGCTCAGGTAGAGGCCGAGGTCGAGCGTGTCGAGGGCGGCGTAGTGCTTGCGGAGCATGCGCGTGCGCAGATCGTGCCCCAGCTTGCCGAGGACGACCCACAGGTCGACCACCGCGGCGGCGGTGGCAGTCTCGTCGCCGAGCCCGTGCCAGAGGGCGATGCGCTGAAGGTGCAGATGCAGGTTGGCGGGCTTGCGGCCGATCTCGCCGGCGAGCAGGGCGCCGGTGGCGGGCGAACACCAGCGGGAGGCGATGCTGAGGGTTCGCACCGGCAGCCCGAAGACGGCCGGTGGCGCAGGTGTCCGGATCCGTTCCGGGCAGGTCTTGTCGGTGACGAAGGGCTTCACTGGTTCAAGGTCGAGATGATGTCGATCATGAATTCGACGTCCTCGTGCTGGACCGGCAGCCAGCGCCGGGCGCCGAGGGCTTCGAGGATACCGCGCCCCTTCTCGCTTTCGTGCATCGACAGCAGCAGGGCCGTGAGTTCTTCGCTGCGCTCGGCCAGGGCCGGCCCGACCAGGAAGACGTGGCGGATCACGTGGAGCTCGCTCGTCACGAGGGCCCGCAGGTCGCGGCGGATCAGGGGCGAGAAGCCGTCGAAGGCTTCCACGGGCAGGAAGCCGACGTCGGCTTCGCCGCGCAGCAGCTCCCGCGCGACCTGGATGTAGGTTTCGCGCCGGTGTTCGACGATGTTGCTGCCGTCCAGGTTGGCGGGTTCGAGGAGGATCCGGCCGACGGTGTTTACACAGGGGTCGTCGCTGCAGGCCAGCCGCGTGCCGGGCTGCAGGTTGCGGATCTCCCGGGCCGGGCCGTCGGCATGGGTGATGACCGCCATCTCGTCGGGCGGGCCCTCCGGCCGGGCAATGGCCCGGAAACCCTTCTCGCGCACCAGCAGCGAGGCGTCGAAGGGGTTGGCGTAGATGAGGTCGACCTTGCCGTCGGCGATCGCGGCCCGCTGGGCGCCGAAGCTGTTGTAGAGCTCGAGGTGGATCGGCAGGGAGAGGGCGCGCTGCAGCCAGGTGTTGAAGATGTACCAGTCGGAAATGCGCTCGTTGGGGAAGCTGGGGCTTACCGTGAAGTTGATGGTCATGATCCGCGCATCTCCTGGTACTGCGCCTCGGCGAGGGCGACCTTCTCGCGGGAGGGCTCGCGGCGGACGGAGGTGAAGCCGACGATCCTGCCGTCACGGACGTTGGGGACGACCGTCGCGTAGACCCAGTAGTGGCCGCCGTCCTTGCGCAGGTTCTTGACGTAGCCGTGCCATTGGCGGCCGGCCTGGACCGTTTCCCAGAGGTCGCGGAAGGCGGCGGCGGGCATGTCGGGGTGACGCAGGAGGCAGTGGGGCTGCCCGATGAGTTCAGCCTCGCCGTAGCCGGACATCTCGACAAAAGAGGGGTTGCATTGGGTGATGATGCCTTGCGTGTCGGTTCGCGAGACGATCAGTTTCCCGTGGGGATAGGGCGTTTCGATGGGCGTTACATACACCCGGCGGGTGTGTCCGCCGGTGTATGTGAGCACATGTTCTACCGCTTCGCCGATGATGTCGGCGAGATCCATGTCCTTCACAGCGAGGGCTCCTTTTAGCCGAGGATCCTGCCGATGGCGTCGGCGGCGCGACGGACGTCGAGGAAGACGAGGCCCAGCTTGGCGTTGGGCTTGGCCATCACGGTGAGCACGGCGTCGGCGCCGGCCTGGACCATCAGGACGTAGCCCTTCTCGCCCTTGATGAGGACCTGGTCGAGGCTGCCGCGGGCGAGCTCGCGGGCGGTGCGGTCGCCCAGGGACAGCATGGCGGCACTCATCGCGCCGACGCGGTCTTCGTCGACGGTGTTGGGCAGCAGGGCGGCCATCATCAGGCCGTCGGACGAAATGATGGCCGAAGCCTCGATGTCTGCGGAGGTTCCGTTCAAGTCGTTGAGAACCGTTTGGAGCATGTTTGAGCGCATCGTGCAGTACCTCGAAATGTGGGTCAGGGTTGTTTGAAGGCCGGTTTTGACCTCTACCTTGGGGCAAAATGGCGCCCGCAGCAAAGGGTGTCGGACCGTTTATGACATGATTTTCGAGTTGTCATTATTTCACAAAGCCCTGGGCATTTTTTCTTGTAGTGAGCCGCGGCCGTGATCTATGTCGGGTTTTGGGGCTTGACGGAGTAAAATTGAACCCCGAAGCCCCTCATCCCGAACTGGAGCAAAGCAATGGAATTCGACAAGGAAGTGGACGCCCGCGGACTCAACTGCCCGCTGCCCATTTTACGTGCCAAGAAAGCGCTCGCCGAAATGCAGGCGGGCCAGGTCCTGCGGGTGGTTGCGACCGACCCGGGCTCGGTGAAGGACTTCGCGGCCTTCGCCCGGCAGACCGGCAACGAGCTGGCGGCCCAGAACGCGCTGCCCGACGAATCCCACGAGTTCTTTCTGCGCCGCAAATAAGCGGCGGCAGGCAAAAAAAGAGGCCACGCAGATGCGTGGCCTCCTTGCTTTGGGGCGTTGCCGTGATCAGGCGGCGGGCAGGCGCGCCAGCTGCGGCCTGAGCTTGTCCAGCGTGGCGCTGAAGGCGGCCAGGCGGTCCTTCTCCTGGGCGACGACGGCGGCCGGGGCGCGGGCCACGAAGCTCTCGTTGGCCAGCTTGGCATTGGCCTTGACGATCTCGCCCTCGATGCGGGCGATCTCCTTGGTGAGGCGCTCGCGCTCGGCGGCGATGTCGATCTCGACCTTCAGCATCAGGCGCTGTTCGCCGACGATGGCGATCGGGGCGAGCTCTTCGCTGCCGATCTCGTCGACCACCTGCACCTCGGAGAGCTTGGCGAGGCCGGCGATGTAGGGCGCGAACTTGCGCAGCTGCTCGGCGTTGCCGCTGGCGACCAGCGGCATGCGCTGGGCCGGCGAGATGCCCATCTCGCCCCGCAGGTTGCGGCAGGCGTAGATGAGGCCCTTGAGCTCGGCCACCGCGGCTTCGCTCTTCTCGTCGATGCGCGCCAGGTCGGCCTGCGGGTAGCGGGCCAGGCACAGGCTGTCGACGTCCTTGCGGCCGGCCAGCGGGGCCACCGTCTGCCACAGCTCTTCGGTGACGAAGGGGATCAGCGGGTGGGCGAGGCGCAGGATGGTCTCGAGGACGCGGATCAGCGTGCGGCGGGTGCCCTTTTGCTGGGCTTCGTTGCCGGTGTTGATCTGGACCTTGGCGAGTTCGAGGTACCAGTCGCAGTACTCGTCCCAGATGAACTCATACACCGTCTTGGAGACGAGGTCGAAGCGGTACTCGGCGAAGTGCTGGGCGATCTCGGCCTCGACGCGCTGCAGGCGGCTGACGATCCAGCGGTCGGCGAACGAGAACTCCAGCGGGCCGCTGCCGCCGCAGGCCGGGCCGCCCTGCTGGTGCTCGAGGCCGAGGTCGTGGCCCTGGACGTTCATCAGCACGAAGCGGGTGGCGTTCCACAGCTTGTTGCAGAAGTTGCGGTAGCCCTCGCAGCGGCTCATGTCGAACTTGATGTCGCGGCCGGGGCTGGCGAGGCTGGC
>JAKLLM010000226.1 GCA_023150125.1 Zoogloea sp. | reverse complement strand
GGTCGGCTTGTAGCGCTGCAGGCCGCTCTCGCTGGTGAGGAGCAGGCTGCCGTCGGCCTGCCGGTAGATGCCGGTGAGGCTGGCGCGGCCTTCCTTGCGGATCACCTGGAAGCTGTGGCCGTCGTCCTGGCTGGCCAGAACGATGCCGCCCTGGCCGGCCAGCAGCAGGCCGCCATCGTCGGTCACTTCGTGGCCGTAGGTGGATACCGGCGCCTGCACGCTGGCGGCCTGCCAGCTGCGCCCGCCGTCCTGGCTGAAGTGCACATTGCCGCGCATGCCGTAGGCCACCCAGGTGCCGGAGGGCAGCTGCACGGCGCCATAGATGGAGCCCTTGTAGAAGGGCGGGACCACGGCCCAGCTGGCGCCGCCGTCCTCGGAGCGGAGCACGGTGCCCGACTCGCCGGTGATCAGCCACTGCTTGCCGTCGGCCGAGCCGCTGATGCTGTTGAGGTGCCAGTCGGAGAGGCCGGGGATCGCGTGGGGCTGCCAGCTCTTGCCGTCGTCCGCCGAGCGCAGCACCCGGCCG
The DNA here is from genome assembly GCA_023150125.1 of Zoogloea sp. Lineage (GTDB taxonomy): Bacteria > Pseudomonadota > Gammaproteobacteria > Burkholderiales > Rhodocyclaceae > Zoogloea. Next base: position 4,975 of record JAKLLM010000226.1, on the reverse strand, counting down.
AAGGCGCCCACGGCCAGCCAGTCGCCGGAGGGCAGGCGAGCGGCGCTCATCAGGGGTTCGCCGTTGGATTTCTCGAAGGCCGTTTCTTCCCAGCTCAGCCCGCCGTCGGTGCTGCGCAGGATCCACCCTTCGTGGCCCAGGGCCAGGCCGGTGCCGTTGGCGGCAAAGGCGGTGCGGGTGATCGGTGCCTGACGGGACTGGGCCTGCCGGGCGGCCTGCCAGCTGGCGCCGTCGTCGCGGGAAACGAGGATCTGGCCCAGCTCCCCCGCCGCCACCAGGCCGGCGCTGGTGCGGGCGATGCTGTTGAGCTGCATCTTGTCCACCGGGATTCGGGTCTGTTCGAACTGCGGCATGCTGCGGGGCGAGAAAGCGTAAAGGCCGGCTGCCGCCACGATGGCGGTCACGGCCACGCCGACGCGTGTGCGCATGGGTGTCTCCTTTTGTACGGTGGGCGCGGGGCCCGATGGCAGGGCTTTCTGAGGGTCCAGCCATTATTGGCAGCCGGTTTTCCGGGGCATCGTCCAAAAGGGTTACTGTCGAGTCGGAGCCCATTCGTCCAGCCCATTCCCGTTAGTCCGTTCAGACGATGAATCCGGGCTCCCCGCTGTGGAACTCTTCATCCACCGAAGTGTTTGACCCGCCGGGGTATTTCCGCCACCGGCACACAGGAGGAGGAAGACCATGGATGCGGTAAAGAAAGAGCTGTTGATGGACGCGTTTGCCGATGACTACATGACGCCCGAGGCGATCGAGCTGGTGGCCCGCGCCCGCGCCCTGGCCCCGAAGCTGGCCGAACGGGCCCGCGAGGCCGAGCGCCAGGGCATGGTGCCGGTCGAGACCGTGAAGCAGATGCAGGAGGCCGGCCTGTTCCGCGTGCTGCAGCCCAAGCGCTGGGGCGGCTACGAGCTCGACCCGCGGGTCTTCTACCGGGTGCAGATGGCGCTGGCCGAGGGCTGCATGTCGACGGCCTGGATCTACGGCGTGATCGGCGTGCACAACTGGCAGCTGCCGCTCTTCCCCGACCAGGCCCAGCAGGATGTGTGGGGCAGCAACTCCGCCACCCTGATCGCCTCCACCTACATGCCCACCGGCAAGGCCGAGAAGGTCGAGGGGGGCTACCGCTTCTCCGGCCGCTGGGGTTTCTCGAGCGGGAGCGAGCACTGCGAGTGGGTCTTCCTGGGCGGCCTGTTGCCCAAGCGCGACGGCAGCGAGGGCTTCGAGCACACCACTTTCCTGCTGCCGAAGGCGGACTACCGGATCGAGCACAACTGGGACGTGCTGGGCCTGCGTGCCACCGGCAGCCACGACATCGTGGTGGAAAACGCCTTCGTGCCGGAGCACCGCACCCAGCGCACCAACGACCACACCGACGCCGGCTGCCCCGGCCGCGAGGGCAACCCGGGCTGGCTGTACCGCATCCCCTTCACCCAGGTCTTCCAGCGGGCGGTGTCGTCCGCCTGCCTGGGGGCCCTGGACGGCGCGATCGCCGAGTTCCGCAGCCGTGCCGCGGCGCACGTGGGCAAGCATGGCGCCAAGACCGCCGAAGACGTTAATGCCCAGCAGGCGGTGAGCGAGGCGATGATGACCAGCGACCAGCTCAAGCTGGTGCTGTTCCGCAACTACGCGCGCATCGTCGAGTGCGCCAAGACCGGCGACCGGATGCCGGTGGAAGAGCGCCTGATGCAGCGCGCCCAGGCATCCCAGGTGCCCAAGCAGTGCGCGGCGGCGCTGAGCGAGCTGATGCGCGCCTGTGCGGCGTCGGGCACCTACAAGAGCAACCCGATCGAGCGCATCTTCCGCGACATCCACCAGGCCCGCGGCCACATCGCCAACAACACCGACACCTACGCGCGCATCCACGGCGCGGTGATGCTCGGCCTCACCAACCCGGACCCCTTCGTCTGACCCGCCTTGCCGGATACGCGCCCGGCCGTGCCGCCCATGACTGCTAACCGCTACCATCGCCTCACGGTCAAGGCCGTGACCGAGGAAACCCCCGATGCCCGTTCGATCACCCTTGCCGTGCCGGAGGGGCTGGCGGACAGCTTCCACTACCGGCCGGGCCAGTTCCTGACCCTGCGTCTGGCGGTGGACGGGCGCCATCTGCCCCGTTGTTACTCCATGTCGAGCACGCCGGGGCTGGATGACGCCCTGCGGGTCACGGTCAAGCGGGTGGCCGGTGGGCGCGGCTCCGGCTGGTTGTGCAGCAAGCTGCGGCCCGGCGACAGCCTGGAGGTGATGGCGCCGGCGGGCATCTTCACTCCCGCCGGGCTGGAGGGCGACTTCGTGCTGGCGGCGGGCGGGAGCGGGATCACCCCGGTGTTCTCGATCCTGCGCGCCGTGCTGGCCGGGGGCAGCGGGCGCATTCGCCTGATCTACGCCAACCGGGACGAGCGCTCGGTGATCTTCCGCGATGCCCTCAAGGCGCTGGCCGCGGAGCATCCGTCCCGGCTGCAGGTGATCCACTGGCTGGACTCGGTGCAGGGCACGCCCACGGTGGCGCAGCTGGCCGAGTTCGGCCGTGGTTTCGAGGACGCCCAGGCCTTCATCTGCGGCCCGGGGCCGTTCATGGACGCGATGGCCACGGCTTTGGCCGGGGCCGGGCTCGACCCGGAGCGGGTCCACGTGGAGCGCTTCGTCTCGCTGCCCGACGAGGAGGACGCCCAGCCGGCGGTCGCCGCGGACGCCCCGCCGCCGCAGGTGGACGCGGCCGAGGTGAGCCTGCTGCTCGACGGCGCCGAGCACCACTTCAACTGCGGTGGCAGCGAGACCCTGCTGGATGCCGCCGAGCGCCAGGGCATCAGCCTGCCCCACTCGTGCCGGGTCGGCATGTGCTCGTCGTGCATGTGCCAGGTGGAGGAGGGCGAGGTGGTCCTGCACCACAACGAAGCGCTGGATGCCCGCGACCTGGCCCGGCGCTGGACCCTGGCCTGCCAGGCAACGCCCGCCACCGCTCGGCTGAAGGTCAAGTTTCCGGGCTGATCCAGCCCTCCGCAGCGTTCCCTTTCAAGGGCGCAGGCCGTCACTCCGGCCTGCGCCCTTTTTCCTTTTTTTGCGGCCGGGCTGCCCGTAGTCCCATCGGACGATGGCGCAGCGGGGGCAGCTCCGTATCCTCGGATCACATTTCCGGGGCTCACCGTGCGCCTGCCCCCAACAAGAGGAGAACACTCGTGAAAGTACTGGTCCCGGTCAAACGGGTTGTGGATTACAACGTCAAGGTTCGCGTCCGCAGCGACAACAGCGGCGTCGACCTGAACGGCGTGAAGATGGCGATCAACCCCTTCGACGAGATCGCCGTCGAGGAGGCCGTCCGGCTGCGCGAAAGCCAGCAGGCAGCCGAGGTGATCGTCGTGAGTTGCGGCGGCCCTGCGAGCCAGGAAACCCTGCGCACCGCGCTGGCGATGGGCGCCGACCGGGCGATCCTGGTCGAGTCCGACGCCGAGCTGCAGCCCCTGGCCGTCGCCAAGCTGCTGAAGGCCGTGGTGGATCGCGAGCAGCCCGGCCTGGTGATCTGCGGCAAGCAGGCCATCGACGACGACGCCAACCAGACCGGCCAGATGCTGGCGGCCCTGATGGGCGCCGGCCAGGCCACCTTCGCCTCGAAGCTGGTGGTGGAGGGCAGCTCGATTCACGTCACCCGCGAGGTGGACGGCGGGCTGGAGACGCTGGCGGTGGGTTTGCCGGCGGTCGTCACCGCCGACCTGCGCCTCAACGAGCCGCGCTACGCGACCCTGCCCAACATCATGAAGGCCAAGAAGAAGCCCCTCGAGGTGCTCCCCGCGGCCAGCCTCGGCGTCGACGTGGCGCCGCGCCTGCGCCACGGCCGCCACGAAGAGCCGGCCCCCCGCAAGGGCGGCGTCAAGGTGGCCGATGTGGCCGAACTGCTGAGCAAGCTGAAGAACGAAGCAAAAGTGATTTGAGGGACATGACATGAAGACGCTGGTGATTGCCGAACACGACAACAGCACGCTGGCGGGCGCCACCCGCCACGCCGTGACCGCCGCCGCCCAGCTGGGGGGCGAGGTGGATCTGCTCGTCGCGGGGAATGACTGCGGCGCGGTCGTCGCCGAGGCGGCCCGGGTGGCCGGCGTGAGCCGCGTGATCCAGGTGGAGGCCGCTTTCTACCGGGATCAGCTGGCCGAGAATCTAGCCGCGCTGGTGGTTTCTCTGGTACAACTAAAGTTATACGAGAACGTGCTCGTCGGGAGCTCGGCCTGGGGGCGCAACGTGGCCCCCCGGATCGCCGCCCTGCTCGATGTGGCGCAGGTCTCGGATGTGGTGAAGATCAGCCGGCGCGGGTGCTATCAGCGCCCGATCTACGCCGGCAACGTGCTCGTCGGCGTGGAGTCCGACGACCCGGTCCAGGTGCTGACCGTGCGCACCACGGCCTTCGATGCCGCCGGCGAAGGCAGCCCGGCGCCGATCGAGTCCGCCGCGGCGGGGGCCGATCTGGGCCTGAGCCAGCTGCTGCGCCGGGAGATCAGCCGTTCGGAGCGGCCGGAGCTGGGTGCCGCCAAGATCGTGGTGTCCGGCGGGCGCGGGCTCGGCAACGGCGACAACTATCAGCAGGTGCTCACTCCGCTGGCTGACAAGCTGGGGGCTGCGCTGGGGGCTTCCCGCGCCGCGGTGGACGCGGGCTACGTGCCCAACGACTACCAGGTGGGCCAGACCGGCAAGATCGTCGCGCCCGGGCTGTACGTGGCGGTGGGCATCTCCGGCGCCATCCAGCATCTGGCGGGCATGAAGGACTCCGGCGTGATCGTGGCCATCAACAAGGATCCGGATGCGCCGATCTTTCAGGTCGCCGACTACGGGCTGGTGGCGGATCTCTTCGAGGCCGTGCCGGCCCTGACCGGCTCGCTGTGACCATCGGGCGCGCCCCTCGCGGGGCGTGCCGGGTGTCGGCAAGGAACACGATACAAATATAAAGGCTATGTCACCGTTGCCTGTGGAAATACTCCGATAGCGGCGAGGA
>JAKLLM010000225.1 GCA_023150125.1 Zoogloea sp. | reverse complement strand
GGTTGCCGAGGATCTGGCCCAGGCGCAGCGGGTCGCTTCGGAATACCTCGGGCAGCCCCGGGGCGATGTCCGTGACGATCTGTAGTTGCCTGGCCTCGGCCCGTTCGCGCTGGGCTTCGATGGCGTTGCGGAGGAGGAGGTGGAGCTCCACCGGGACGTCTTCGAGCTGCATCTTGCCGGCTTCTATCTTGGAGTAATCGAGGATGTCGTTCACCACGCCGAGGAGCAGCTTGCCGGATTCGAGGATGCTCGAGAACAGCCGGCCGGCGGGGTCGTGGGGATGGTCGCGCAGGCCGATGCGGGCGAAGCCGAGCACGCCGTTGAGCGGGGTGCGGATCTCGTGGCTCATGTTGGCGAGGAACTCGCTCTTGATGCGGGCCAGCCGTTCGGCGGCGAGGCGGGCTTCTTCGCGGGCCTCCTCGAGGGCGCGCCTTTCGGTGACGTCCATGAAGCTGACCACCGCGCCCACGATAGCGCCGTCGCGGATCATCGGGTGGGTGGAGTAGATCACCGGGATCGGGCGGCCGTCGGCGTGCCAGTAGACCTCGTTGGTGATGGTCACGACGTTGCCGTTGCGGAGGGTCTGGTTGGTGGGGCAGTCGTGGTGGGAATAGGGCTGGCCGTTGGCGTGGCGGTGGTGGATGAGGCCGTGGATGGGCTGCCCGATGACCTGCTCCGGCGCGAGGCCTAGCATGCGGCAGGCGGCCGGGTTGATGAAGGTGGCGCGTCCCTGGGTGTCGACGCCGTAGAGGCCGTCGGCGGTGGATTCGAGGATCAGCCGGATGTGGGCTTCCGAGCGCGACAGCTGGGCCGTGCGGTCGGCGACCAGGTGTTCGAGGTGTTGCTGGTGTCGATGCAGCTCGTCCTCGAGGGCCTTGAGGGTGCTGACGTCGCGGCACACGCCGAAGATGCGGTCCACCTGGCCCCTGGCACCGAAGCTGGCGCGGCCCCATTCGGCCAGCCAGATGAAGCGGCCGCTGGCGTCGCACAGGCGGTATTGGGCGGTGTAGTCCGGCGCTTCGGGCCGCAGGCGGGCGCGGGCGTCGAGCACGGCCGGGCAGTCGTCGGGGTGGATGTGGCGGGTGTAGGCGGCGCCGGTGCGCTCGTCGGGGTGCTTCCAGGGGCGGGTGACGTCGCCGTCGTGCTGCAGGCGGTCGGTGGCGGGCTCGTATTCGAAGGCGTCCATGCCGGCGGCGGCGAGGGCGAGGCGCAGGCGCTCCTCGCCCGCCTGCCGGGCGGCGGTGCTGCGGGCGCTGCCGATGCCGATGGCGGCACTGCGGCTGGCCATCTCGAGCAGGCCCCGCAGCACCGAGCCTGGCAGGCGCGAGGCTGCACCGAGCAGCAGGACGAGGCCCAGCAGCGCGCCACCGGCGTCGAGGATGGGGGCCGACCAGAGGCGGCTGATCCGGGTCCCCCGGCTGGCCGCCTGCAGCGCGGGCCAGGGGAGGGCGGCCTGGATGTCCGCGTCGAGGAGGCCGTTGCGCAGAGAAGCGCCGGCATCGCCGCCGATCGCGAGGCCGTCGAGGGCCTCGACCATCGGGGCGGGCAGGGTGCTGGCGGCGTGGCGCAGGGTGTTTGTGCCGGGTTCGAGCAGCAGGATCGCGCAGTGCAGGCCGCCCGCCTGGGAGGCGATGCCGACGGTGAGGTGCTCGAGGGTCTGCGGCAGCGGCGCGTCGGTGGCGATCATCTCGAGGATGCCGTTCTGGGTGGCCTGGAGGCTCTCGGCGCGCTTCTGCTCGTCGATGTCCTGGGCCACGCAGAGGTAGCCGGCGCGCCGCGTGCTGCCGATCGGGGTGACGATCTGCGAGACCTGCATGCAGTGCCCGTCGGCGTGGCGGTAGGTGCATTCGCGCCGCTCCGCGCCCTGCTGGTCGGCGATGGCAGTGAGGGCCTCGATGCCTTTCAGGGGCTGCTCCAGCTGGCGGCTGAGCTCAAGGCTGCGCTGGCGCAGTTGCTCGGGGAGGTGGAAGTCCTCGAGGCGCATGCGCCCGACGGCCTCGCCCGCCGGGTAGCCGAGCAGGTTTTCGGCGCCACGGTTGAAGAGGGTGACGACGCCCTTGCGATCGGTGGCGATGATGGCCACCTCGGAGGCGGCTTCGAGCACGCTCTCGAGCAGGCGCTTGCTGCGCGCCATGTGGCGGTAGAAGAGTGCCACCGACAGCAGCGCCGCGGCGACCAGGGCCGCCGAGGCCAGCGAGCGCCGCCACCAGTCGCCGAGGGCGGTGTGCCGGGCAATGCCGACGACGGTGTAGAGCGGAAAGTGCTCGAGCCGCTGGAAGCTGATGATGCGCTCGATGCCGTCGAGGGGGCTGAGGTGCCCGGTGCTGCCGGTGGCCTGGCCGGCGAACACCAGGCGCTGGGCCGGGTGGTCGGTGGCGGCCCGGTCGGCCTCTCGCGTCACTGGGGGCTGGCGGACGAGGAGGTTGCCGCTGTCGGCGCGGCGGATCGCGACTGAGCTGCCGGGGCCGAGCCGGGTGTCGCGGAGCAGCGGGTCGAAGTAGGTGAGGTCGAGGGGCGTGCTGAGGACGCCCAGGAAGCGCCCGTCGGCCGCGCGGACGGCGCGCAGCAGCACCACTGCCTCGCGGTCGGTGCTGCGGGAGCGCACCACGTCGGAGATGATGAGCCCGGCCCCGGGCGTGTCGCGGGCTTGCTGGAAGTGGGGGCGGTCGGCCACATTGACCCGCCGCGGCATCTCCTCGGTGGAGAGCAGCAGTTCGCCCCGGGCATCGAAGAAGCGCACGCTGTTGAGCTGGGGGATGTAGTGGATGTGGCCGCGCAGCCGGGGGGCTTCGTCCTGCCAGGCGCGCCGCAGGGCTGCCGGGTCGTCCACGTGGGGCGCGAGCATGTCGGCCGCCTGGCCCAGCAGCATGTCGGCGGTCCGGAGGGCGGTGTCGAGCGCCAGTGCGTTGACCCGGGCGAGGCCGGCCGAGCTGAGTTCGGCGCGGTGGATGGCTTCGTGGTAGCTGGTCCAGCTGAGGTGGGCGAGCACCAGCGCGGTGATCAGCAGGGCGAGCAGGTAGCCCCCGTAGGCCCGCGTGAAGGGGCGCTGGTCGATCTGGGTTGCTGCCACCGCGTTGGCCTCCTGCTGCCGGGCGTGCCAGGCCCGTGGGTCTTGCGTGTTGGTGATTGCCTGAAGAGTTGTCTCGGTCGGCGCTGCCTGCGTTCACGGCGGCGGAGCTGGAATCTTGACCCGATGGGCCGGTCCTTGCCCCCCTGGGGCGGCAAGGACCGGGGACGCGGAGCGCTTAAAGCACCTCTGCGGCGTGGTCGGCGAGGCGCGAGCGCTCGCCCCGTTGCAGCGTGATGTGGCCGGAGTGCGGCCAGCCCTTGAAGCGGTCGACCACGTAGGTGAGGCCCGATGAGCCCTCGGTGAGGTAGGGCGTGTCGATCTGCGCGATGTTGCCCAGGCACACCACCTTGGTGCCGGGGCCGGCGCGGGTGATGAGGGTCTTCATCTGCTTGGGGGTGAGGTTCTGGGCCTCGTCGATGATGAGGAACTTGTTGATGAAGGTGCGCCCGCGCATGAAGTTGAGCGACTTCACCTTGATGCGGCTGCGGATCAGGTCGCGGGTGGCGGCGCGGCCCCATTCGCCGCCCTCGCCGGTGGTGCCGTTGAGGACGTCGAGGTTGTCCTCGAGGGCGCCCATCCAGGGGGCCATCTTTTCTTCCTCGGTGCCGGGCAGGAAGCCGATGTCCTCGCCCACCGGCACGGTGACGCGGGTCATGATGATCTCGGAGTAGCGCTTGGTCTCGAGCACCTGGGTGAGGCTGGAGGCCAGCGTGAGCAGCGTCTTGCCGGTGCCGGCCTGGCCGAGCAGGGTGACGAAGTCGATGTCCGGGTTCATCAGCAGGTTGAGGGCGAAGTTCTGCTCCCGGTTGCGGGCGGTGATGCCCCACACGTTGTTCTTCTGGTGGGAATAGTCGATGAGGGTCTCGAGGGTGATGCCGCGCCCGGCCTTCTCCTTCACCCAGGCCTGCAGGGGTTGTTCGCCCTCCTGGTAGACGAACTCGTTGATCAGCATGTCGGCCGTGGCGGGGCCCTTCAGCTTGTAGTAGGTGCGGCCTTCCTGCTTCCAGGACTGCATGTCCTTGCCGTTGGCCTCCCAGAAGGCGCTGTCGATCTCCTGGGTGCCGGTGTACAGCAGGTCGGTGTCCTCGAGCACCTTGTCGTTGAAGTAGTCCTGCGCGGCGAGGCCCAGCGCGCGGGCCTTGATGCGCATGTTGATGTCCTTCGAGACGAGGATCACCTGGCGCTTGCGCTCGAACTTCTCGAAGAGGTGCATCACCACCGCGAGGATCTGGTTGTCGCCCTTGACGGTGGGCAGCGCGGCGGGGAGCTTGATGTCGATCATCTCCGTCTGCAGGAACAGGCGGCCGCTGGCCAGCTCGGACGAGGGTCCGGCGAGGCCGATGCCGGCCTCGATGCCCTCGGGGCAGGCGTTGACGATCTCGTCCAGCGTGCGGCTGGCCTGGCGGGCGTTGCGGGCGACTTCCGACATGCCCTTTTTGTTGGAGTCGAGCTCTTCGAGGGTCATCATCGGCACGAAGATGTCGTGCTCCTCGAAGCGGAACAGGCTGGTTGGGTCGTGCATCAGCACGTTGGTGTCGAGGACGAACAGCTTGGTGGCGGGGGTCTTGGACTTCGCGGTGCGTCGGGTGGCCATGGTGGTCTCGCGGCTGTCGTGGGGGGAGGCGTGCCGGACGGGTCAGAGCGTCCTGACGTAGTCGAGCACTTCCTGGGCGTGGCCGGGCACCTTCACGCCGCGCCATTCGCGGCGCAGGGTGCCGGCGGCGTCGATGACGAAGGTGCTGCGCTCGATGCCTCGCACCTGTTTGCCGTACATGTTTTTCAGTTTCATGACGCCGTACAGGTTGCAGGCGATCTCGTCGGGGTCGGACACCAGGCTGAAGGGCAGCGACTGCTTGGCGCAGAAGTTCTCGTGGGACTTGATGCTGTCGCGGGAGATGCCCAGCACCACCGCGCCGGCAGCCACGAAGGCGTCGTGGAGGTCGCGGAAGTTCTGGCTTTCGGTGGTGCAGCCGGGCGTGCTGTCCTTCGGGTAGAAGTACAGCACCACCTTCTGGCCGTGCAGGGAGGAGAGGCTGAAGCTGGGGTTGCCGGTGGCGGGAAGGGTGAAGTCGGGCGCGGCCTGGTCGAGCATGATGTCTCCGTGGGGTTGGGGAAGCTGCCCGTGGGAGCCTAACCCCATGCCGCGCGACTGGCAATCGGGCGCGGGCCCGACCTGGCGCAGAATGCCCGGGTCAGGCCGGGTCGAAGACGAGCGCGGCGGCCACGTTGCGGTGCTCGGCCACCAGGATGTTGTAGGTGCGGCAGGCCGAGCCGAGGTCCATCACCTCGAGGCCGATGCGGGCCTCGATCAGCGCCCGCATCAGCTTCGGCTGCGGGAAGCGCTGGCGCATCCCGGTGCCGAGGATCAGGATCTCGCAGCCCAGGCCCGCCAGGTGGGCGAAGGCGGCCTCGTCGAGGGTCTCGAAGCTGCCGGCGTGC
>JAKLLM010000224.1 GCA_023150125.1 Zoogloea sp. | reverse complement strand
CTCGCCGCCGCGCTGGCCTCCACGGCCCTGCTGCTGGCCGCCGAGCAGGTGGGCGGGGCCGCCCGCTGCATCGAGCTGACGGTGGCCTACACCAAGGAGCGCCAGCAGTTCGGCCGGCCGGTGGCCGCCTTCCAGGCCGTCAAGCACCGCTGCGCCGAGATGATGGTCAAGCTCGAGGGCGCACGCTCCGCGCTGACCGGCGCCCTGGCGGCCTGTTCCGGGCCGCAGGAGGCGCTGGCCCTCGACGAGATCGCGGTGGCCCGGGTGCAGGCGGCCGAGGCCTATCGCTTCTGCGCGGCAGAGGCGATCCAGCTGCATGGCGGGGTCGGCTTCACCTGGGAATACGACCCCCAACTTCATTTCAAGCGCGCCCAATGGGGCAGCCAGTGGTTCGGCACCCCCGATGCCTGGCGCGACGCGGTGGCCGACAGCCTGCTCGGCCGGAGGAAAAGCGCATGAGTACGACGGAAGAAATGGCCTTTCGGGCCGAAGTGGCCGACTGGATGGCGCGCCACCTGACCGGCCGCTTTGAAGTGCTGCGCCACCGGGGTGGCCCCGGTGACGAAACGGCCCACTCCGGGCTGCGCCGCGAATGGGAGCAGGTGATGGCCTCGGGTGGCTGGATCGGCCTCGGCTGGCCCCGTGCCCACGGCGGCCGCGAGCTGCCGGTGTCGCTGCAGGTGGCCTTCCACGAGGAGTACGCCCGCGCCGGCGGCCCCGGCCGGATGGGCCACATCGGCGAAACCCTGCTGGCCCCCACCCTGATCGACTTCGGCACGCCCGAGCAGCAGGCGCGCTTCCTGCCCGGCATCCGCGAGGGCAAGGCGTTCTGGTGCCAGGGCTATTCCGAGCCCGGCGCCGGCTCCGACCTGGCGGCCATCCGCACCCGCTGCTGGCTGGAGGACGGCAAGTGGCACCTGCAGGGCCAGAAGGTGTGGACCTCCCTGGCCCACGAGTCCGAGTGGATCTTCGTGATCGCCCGCAGCACGCCGGGCAGCGTCGGGCGGGAGGGGCTGAGCTTCCTGCTGGTGCCGCTGGACCAGCCCGGCGTGGAGATCCGCCCGATCCGCCAGATGACCGGCGAGGCCGAGTTCAACGAGGTGTTCTTCGACGGCGCCTGCACCGCCGCCGACTGCATCGTCGGCGCGCCCGGCGACGGCTGGAAGGTGGCGATGGCGCTGCTCGGCTACGAGCGCGGCCTGTCCACGCTGGGCCAGCAGATGCACTTCAGCCACGAGCTCGACTTGCTGGTGGAAGCGGCCCAGGCGGCCGGCGCCGACCAGGACCCGGCGATCCGCCGCCGCATCGCCGACGCCTGGATCGGCCTGCGCACGCTTCGTGCCAACGCCCTGCGCATCTTCGCCCGGGGCGAGGCCGCTGTAGGGCCGGAGGCGCTGGTGTACAAGTACGCCTGGTCCAACTGGCACCGCCGGCTGGGCGAGCTGGCGATGGACGTGATGGGCACGGCGGGCGACCTCGAGGCCCAGGAAGACCCGCTGCGCCGCCTGCAGCAGGTGTTCTTCTTCTCGCGTGCCGACACCATCTACGCCGGCACCAACGAGATCCAGCTCAACATCATCGCCGAGCGCGGCCTCGGCATGCCGAGGGGCTGACGCGGCCCCGGTGCCGGCCTGCTTGGGGCCGGCACCGGCCGCGGCAATCAGGCGTTAGCCGCCGCCTTGCCGGCCATGCGGCCGAAGAAGGTGGAATCCCCCAGCGACAGGCCCGAGCTGTAGCCCTCGCCCCAGCGCGGCAGCCCGCAGGCGCTGCGGCCCGCGGCATACAGCCCGCGGATCGGCTGGCCGTCGCCATCCAGCACCTCGCCGCTCGGCCGGGTCGCCAGGCCGCCGAGGGTGAAGGCGTGGGCCTCCAGCTCGTCGGCGCAGTAGCTGATCGCGGCAAACGGCGCCTGGGTGAGCGGGCGCAGCCAGTCGGGGGCCTTGTGGAAGAGCGGGTCGTGGCCGGCTTCGGCCTGCGCGTTGAAGGTCTCGACGGTGTGCACCAGGCTGCCGGCCGGCAGCCCCAGCTCCGCCTCCACCTCTTCCCAGGTCTCGCCGACGGCCGCGACGGTGACGTCGGGCTTGATCACCGGCCGGCCGAAGATCGCGTCATCCACCAGCAGCCAGGCCTTGCCCTCGGGCTGGCGCAGCACGTAGTGGGCGACCCGGCCGTGGTAGGCGTCCTCGTTGATGAAGCGCTCGCCGCGCCCGTTGATGAAGATGCCCTTGACCAGCGAGGCCGGCGGAAAGAAGGGCACGGTGGCGAAGAACTGGTCCATGTGGGTCACCGCGCCGCCCACCGCCATGCCCATCCGGATGCCCGAGCCGTCGTCGTTGCCGCCGGACACCTCCTTGTTGCAGGCCAGTGCGCCGGGGGTGAAGCGGGCCAGCATCGCCTTGTTGAGGATGAAGCCGCCGGCGCACAGGATCACGCCCTTGTGGGCGCGGACGAACTTCTCTACGCCGTCCATGCGCGCCACCACGCCGACCACCGCGTGGCTGCGGTCGAGGACCAGGGTGAGGGCGCGGCTGTCGGTGTGCACCTCGGCGCCCAGCTCGGCGGCCTTGGCGCACAGCTTCTCCATCAGCACCTTGCCGCCGCCCCAGCCCTTGAACTGGGCGGTGTGGCCGCGCGGGGCCGGGCGGGCCTTGTCGCGGAAGGGCCAGGCCTGCTCGCTGCCGGACCACAGCAGGGTGTCGTCGGTGGTGGGCTCGATCCACTTGCCGGGCAGGTAAGTGCCCTTGAAGGGCACGCCCTGGTCCTGCAGCCAGCGGAAGTGGGCCTCCGCACCCTCGGCGTAGGTGTGCACCCGCTCGCCGTCGGCGCCGGGGCCGCCGGCCATCATCAGGTAGGCGGCCAGGTCTTCGGTGCTGTCCTCGAAGCCGTGGGCCCGCTGCACGCTGGTGCCGCCGCTGCCGCCCACATACACCTCGCCGCCGGACCACGATGCGCTGCCGCCGCCGGCCGAGGCCACCTCCAGCACCCGCACCCGGGCACCGGCCTGGCGGGCCTCGATGGCGGCGCAGGCGCCCGCGGCACCAAAGCCGACGACGACGACGTCGGTCTCCAGGTCCCACCGGGGGACGTCCTCGACGGGGCAGGGGCGGGCGGGGCTGAAACGGCGGGGCTGGCTCTGGCTTGGGGGCTGTTGTTGGGGCATGGCGCTCTCCGGCGATGAAGCGGTTGGTGGGGACATCGGGGGTGACGGGCGTCACCTGCCCGCGATGGTGGCCCGCGGCCCCTCCCCCGGCATCGGCCGATTGAACTAAACCGGGCCGCTTCTCCATGACCGGATTGAGCTAGTCCGCTTTGACGATGGCCGCGCCGGGCGCCCGCGGGAACATCGGGGCCGATACCCATTTCAGCGAGGCCAGCGTGAGCGCACAAGATCAGTCCCAGACCGCCTTCGACGTCATCGTCGTCGGCTCCGGCGCCGGTGCCATGACGGCGGCGATTACCGCCGCCGACCAGGGGTTTTCGGTGCTGGTGGTGGAAAAGAGCGACAAGTTCGGTGGCACCTCGGCCATCTCCGGCGGCGGGATCTGGATCCCCAACAACCATTACTTCAAGCGCATGGGCGGGCACGACAGCCACGCCCTGGCCCTCACCTACCTGCGCGCCGCCACCAACGGCCGGGTGGACGAGAGCCGCCTGCTGGCCTACCTCGAGCACGCCCCGAAGATGATCCAGTACCTGGAGACCAAGTCCCGGGTGCGCTACGCGGTGGCCCACAAGTACCCCGATTACTACCAGCACCTTCCCGGTGCGCTGCCGGGCGGGCGCAGCCTCGACCCGGAGCTCTTCGACACCAGCCTGCTGGGCGACGAACTGAAGAACCTGCGCACGCCGTCCCCGTCCACCCTGCTGATGGGCCGCATTGCGTGGACCGCCCGCGATGCCCACAAGGCGATGTCCAAGGAACGCGGCTGGCGCCTCAAGATCATGGGCCTGATGCTGCGCTACCAGCTCGACCTGCGCTGGCGCCGCAAGACCCGCATGGACCGCCGTGCCGGCCTGGGCAGCGCGCTGGTGTGCTCCCTGCGCCGCTCGCTGATGGACCGCAAGGTGCCGCTGTGGCTGAAGACCGACTTCCAGGAGCTGGTGCTGGAGGGTGGCCGGGTCAGCGGGATCGTGGTGGAGCAGGGCGGCCGGCGCCGCACGCTCACCGCGCGCAAGGGCGTGATCTTCGGCTCCGGCGGCTTCGAGCAGAGCCAGCCGCTGCGCGAGAAATACCTGCCCGGCCCGACCCGCGCCGGCTGGAGCGCCACGCCGCCCGGCTGCAACACCGGCGCGGCGCTGCTGGCCGGCCAGGCGGCTGGTGCCGCCACCGACCTGCTGGAGTGGTGCTGGTGGGCGCCGACCATCGCGGTGCCGAAGGAGGAGAAGCCCCGCGGCGTGTTTGCCGAGCGGGCCTTCCCCGGCGCCATCGTGGTGAACAGCCTGGGCCGGCGTTTCGTCAATGAGGCGGCGCCCTACCTCGAGTTCGTGGACAGCATGTACAAGGACAACGCCGCCACCGGCGGCCGTTCGATCCCGGCCTGGGTGATCTTCGACGCCCACTTCCGCTTCAACTACGCGATGGGCCCGCTGATGCCCGGCCAGGTGATGCCCGACAGCCGCCTGCGCAAGGAGTGGCTGAACAGCGTTTACTGGAAGGCCGACACCCTCGACGCGCTCGCCGGCCAGATCGGCGTGGACGCCGCAGGCCTCGCCACCACCGTGGCCCAGATGAACGAGTACGCCCGCACCGGCCTCGACAAGGACTTCGCCCGCGGCGGCAACGTCTTCGACCGCTACTACGGCGACGTGAACGTGAAGCCCAACCCCTGCCTGGCGCCGATCGCCAAGGGCCCGTTCTACGCCATGCGCCTCGATGCCGGCGACATCGGCACCAAGGGCGGCCTGCTCACCAACGCCCACGCCCAGGTGGTCCGCCCGGACGGCAGCGCCATCCCCGGCCTCTACGCCATCGGCAACACCTCGGCCTCGGTGATGGGCACCGCCTATCCGGGCGCCGGCGGCACCCTCGGGCCGGCCATGACCTTCGGCTACATCGCGGCCCACCACATCGCCCAGGGCGCCTGAGCCCACCCACGGCAGGATTCCAAGGAGACACACATGGCAGGACGCGTACAAGACAAGGTGGCCCTGGTCACCGGCGGGGCCAGCGGCCTCGGCCGGGCCACGGTCGAGCTGCTGGCCCGCGAAGGGGCGCAGGTGATCATCACCGACATCGCCGAGGAGGCCGGCCAGGCGCTGGCCGAGGAGATCGGCAGCAGCGCGCTGTTCCTGCGCCACGATGCGGCCTCCGAGGCCGACTGGAAGCGGGTGATGGGCGAGGTGCAGGCCCGCTTCGGCCGCCTGGACATCCTGGTGAACAACGCCGGCATCCTCATCAAGGGCTCCATCGAGGAGGCCAGCCTGGACGACTGGCAGCGCCTGATGCGCATCAACGCCGACAGCGTCTTCCTGGGTTGCCGGGAGGGCGTGGCGCTGATGAAGGCGGGCGGCGGCGGTTCCATCGTC
>JAKLLM010000223.1 GCA_023150125.1 Zoogloea sp. | reverse complement strand
CAGAGGGCGCGCTTGACGACCTCGGCGAGGCTGATCGGGCCGGCCCCGGCGTAGCCCGGCGCGGGGCACTCCGGCCCGCCGACGAGCTCGGCGTCCAGCGGCACCCGGCCCGGCGGCGGCAGCGCGGCGAGGCGGGCGTCGCTGGCGAGGGGGTCGAAGGCCAGCGCACTGCTCCAGGCCGCCAGCAGCACGAGGGAGATCAGGAGGCGCTTCATCAGCCGGCCTCCGCGGCGGTCTGGGTCTGGGTCTGGGTCGAAGCCGGCGCCATGGCCTGGCGGGCCAGCAGCTCGGCGGTGCTGAGGTCGTCCATCACCTTGCCGCCGCCGAGCACCACCACCCGCTCGGCGCTGAGGATGGTCTCGGGCCGGTGGGCGATGAGGATGCGGGTCAGGGCGAGGGACTGGATGGCCCGGTTGACGGCCTGCTCGCACTCCACGTCGAGGTGGCTGGTGGCTTCGTCGAGGATCAGGATGCGCGGCTGCTTGTACAGCGCGCGGGCCAGGAACAGGCGCTGCTTCTGGCCGCCCGACAGCACGGTGCCCATGTCGCCGACCAGGGTGTGGTAGCCCATCGCCATCGCGGCGATCTCGTCGTGGATCTGGGCCAGGCGGGCGCATTCCTCGATGCGGGCGCGGTCGGGCGCCGGGTCGAAGAAACAGATGTTGTCGGCGATCGAGCCGGCGAACAGGGTGTCGTCCTGCATCACCGTGCCGATCAGCGCCCGGGGCGCCTCGGCGCCGCTGCGGCGCAGGCTGGCCTCGCCGATCAGCACGTCGCCCTCGACCGGCGGGAAGACGCCGAGGATGAGGTTGATGAGGGTCGTCTTGCCGCAGCCCGAGGGGCCGACGAAGGCCACCGACTGGCCCGCCGGAATCTCCAGGTCGATGCCGTCCACCACCCACGGGTCGGTCTCGGCATAGCGGAAGCGCAGGCCCTGCAGGCGGATCGCCGGCACCGCGGCGGTGGCGTCGAGGCGCGGCGGGGCGTCGGCCTCGGGGCGGGTGAGCACGATGTCGGCGAGGCGCTCGCCCTGCAGGCGCAGCATGCGCAGCTCGAAGAACTTTTCGACCAGCCCGGCGACGCGGCCGTCGAACTGGTCTTTATAGGCCTTGAAGGCCATCAGCACGCCCACCGTCATCAGCCCGTCGAGGGTCTGGCGGGCGCCGAGCCACAGGATGGCGATGCCGACCAGCCCGAACAGCAGGCCGTTGATCGACTCGAAGGCGATGAACAGGCGCTGGGTGCGCACCCCGGCGTTCACCTGCTCGGCCACCAGGCTCAGCCAGCCCGAGCGGCGCTCGTTCTGGCGCTGGAACAGCTTGACGGCCTTGATGCCGCGCACGGTCTCGAGGAAGTGCGACTGCTGGCTGGCGCCGTGGACGATCTCCTGCTCGGTGGCGAGGCGCAGCGGGCGGAACCACAGGGCGCGGATCAGCGCATAGGCGAGCATCGCCGCCACCGCCATCCAGGCCAGCGGCGGGCTGTAGAGGAACATCATGGCCAGGGTGACGCTCGCCATCAGCCCGTCGATGAGGGCCGAGAAAAACGACGCGGTGAGCTTGCTCTGGATTTCATCCACCGCCCCGAAGCGCGACACGATGTCACCCAGGTGGCGCTTTTCGAAGTACTGCACCGGCAGGCGCAAGAGGTGGGCGAACACATTGGTGCGCCACTGCAGGCTGAGGTTGGTGCCGATGTGCAGCAATATCCACGAGCGCAGCGCCGAGAACACCTGCTGGACGATCAGCAGCAGGCCGAAGCCGAGGGCCAGGGTGGTGAGCAGGTCGCGGTCGGCCGACACCAGCACGTGGTCGATCACCCACTGCAGGTAGAAGGGGCTGGCCAGCGCGAAGACCTCCAGCGCGACGGCCAGGATCAGCACCTGGGTGCCGGCGCTGAACAGGCCGTCCACCCGGCCGATCAGGTCGCGGAAGCGGATCGCCGGCGGCGGCGCGGAGGGGCGGAAGTCGGCGGTCGGCCACAGCTCCAGGGCCACGCCGGTGAAGCTGCGGGAGATTTCGTCCTGGGCCACCCAGCGGCCGCCGCTGGCGGGGTCGTGGATGAAGATGCCGCGACGGGAAACCTTCTTGAGCACCACGAAGTGGTTGAGGTTCCAGTGCAGGATGCACGGCGTGCGCAGCTGGCCGAGGTCTTCGAGGTCGAGGCGCAGCGGCCGGCTGGCCAGGCCCAGGGCGTTGGCGATGCCGATCAGCTGGCCGAGGGTGGCGCCGTGCTGGGAGATCGAGAACTGCCGGCGCAGCTGGGGCAGGTCGGTGCGCCGGCCGTGGTAGCCCGACACCATGCCGAGGCAGGCCAGGCCGCACTCGGTGGCCTCGGTCTGCAGGATGACGGGGAGCGAGCGCCCGAAGGCGGCGGGCAGGTGGGCAATCAGGGACATGGGCTCACAGTTTCCCGGTGATGCTGATGAGGGGTTCCAGGACCCATTCGTAGAGCTTCCGGCGCTCCTGCATGATGTCGGCCTCCAGCTGCATGCCGATCTGCAGCGGGCGGGCCTCGCCGTAGGCCATGATGGTCTGGGCCGAGAGGTCGACGGTGATCCGGTACAGCGGCTCGCCGGCGTTTGCGGCGTCGAGGCCGGGCAGCCCGAGGGCCGACAGGTCCTGGCTGGCCAGCGCCACCCGGGCCACCTCGGTGACGCGCCCGGCGGTGTGGCCAAACTTCTGGTAGGGGTAGGCGTCGAAGCGCAGCATCACCGCCTCGCCGCCACGCACGAAGCCCACCGCCTTGCTGGGGGCGAACAGGTGGGCCTGCAGGCGGGCACCCGGCGGCACGATGGACAGCACCGGCCGGCTCGGGTCGACCGCCTGGCCGACCTCGGCGGTCACCGCGGTCACGACGCCGTCCCGCGGCGCGAGCACATGGAGGCGGCGGCGCAGCTCGCTCTCGGTGAGCTCCTGGTCGGAGCTGGAGATGCTGCGATTGATCTCGGCGATCTGGCGGGATTGTTCGAGGGGCAGGCGCTCGCGCTCGCCCCGCAGCAGGGTGAGCTCGCGCTGGGCGTTGAGGCGTTCGCGCTCAAGGGCCTGGAGCCGGGAGCGCTGGTCGATCAGGTCGGCCTCGCGCAGCTGCACCTGCTCGCCGGCGATGTAATCCTTTTCCAGCAAGCCGCGGTAGCGCTGCAGGGTGTCCTGGGCCAGGGCAACCCGGGCGCGCTGGCCTTCGATGGACTCCTCGATCACCCGCAGCTCGGCCTCGTAGGCGGCCTGCTTGCGGGTGAGCGCGGTGAGCTGCTCCTGCTGGATCGAGCGGGTCTTGCCGAGCTCGCTGCGCAGGCTGTCGCGGCGCGCCTCGACCTGCCCGGCAATGCTGGCCAGGCCACCGGGCGCGGCGTCGCTCTTGCGCTCCAGCGACAGCACGTAGAGCACGTCGCCCTCGCGCACCGCCTGGCCCTCGGCCACACGCTTCTCCACCACCACGCCGGCCTGGTTGGGGTAGACCTTCGACCAGCCCCCCGCCGGCAGCAGCTGGCCGCTCACCGTGGTGCGCTTGGTGTAGCTGCCGAAGGTGAAGAAGGCGATGAGCAGGAGGGTCGCCAGCAGGGCGATCGCGGCGAACACCGAGAAGGACAGGGGCTGGCTGAGCGAGACCGGCCCGAGCCAGTTGGTGCGCTGGGCATCGAGCGCTTCGGTGCGGAACAGGGAGTCGTCTTTCACGGGGAGAACGGGGGCAGGCCGGGCGGGGTCACGGAGCGCAGGGTCGCACGCCCGCCGCTCGGGCGCCTTGAACTATTCCCGCAGCGCCGGCGAGTCGGCCGTCAAAGCGTGAGGAATGCCCGGGCAGGTTGTTCAAATGGCAACGGGCCACCCTGGGGTGGCCCGTCGTGGGAGAACGCTCATCCGGAGTTTGCGGTCATCCCGGCATCACGCGGGGGCGTGAATCAGCAGCCGCAGGGCTTCGGGGCCGGCTGGCAGGTGGTCGGGGCGGGCTGGCAGGGGCTCGGAGCCGGGGTGTAGCAGGAGCTACGGCCGAAGAAGCTGCTCAGCAGGTTCAGCTTGAAGGAGAACAGGCCGCTCAGCAGGCCGAAGGTGCCACCGGAAACGTTCTGGACTTCCTGGGAGGAGAGCTCGCGAATAGCCATTTTGAAACCTCTTGAGAGTGAGTGAAATAATTTTGATGTCGCACCGCCCGATCACCCGAAATGAGTAATTGCGCGGTGAGCCCACTATAGCCTCAATCAAATTCCAAAATCATGAAATATCCTTCCAATTCACTTTACTTGATTGTTTTTATCACTTTTTATCGTTTTTAGTGGAAACGTATAATCATGCAATCAGCACAATCCGCGCCCATCAGGCTGCACCCGCAGTCTGCCCGGCAATGTGATTG
Organism: Zoogloea sp.; assembly: GCA_023150125.1. GTDB lineage: Bacteria > Pseudomonadota > Gammaproteobacteria > Burkholderiales > Rhodocyclaceae > Zoogloea. Next base: position 1,187 of record JAKLLM010000223.1, on the reverse strand, counting down.
GCAATCCGCACGAAAGTCGCCACGTCCAGCCGCTCGCCGCGCAGCCCCGGGTCGATGCCGAGTTCGGCGAAGCCGGCTTCGTCGAGCAGATCCTTGAGGGTGTTGCGCAGGGTCTTGCGGCGCTGGCCGAAGGCCGCGGTGACGACCTTGCCGAGCAGAGCCTCGTCGACGGCGGTGCATTCGGCCAGCGGCCGCGGCACCATCCGGACGATGCTCGACATCACCTTGGGCGCCGGGCGGAAGGCGCCGGGCGGCACGTCGAACAGGCGCCCCATGTTGTAGCGGTACTGCAGCATCACCGACAGGCGGCCGTATTCCTCGGTGCCCGGCTCGGCCACCATGCGCATGATCACCTCCTTCTGCAGCATGAAGGTCATGTCCTTGACCTTCTCGGCGTAGGCCGAGAGATGGAACAGGATCGGCGTGGAGATGTTGTAGGGCAGGTTGCCGACCACCCGCAGCGGCGCGCCGTCGGCCACCAGGCTGCCGAAGTCGAACTTGAGGGCGTCACCCTCGTGGATCGTCAGCTTGTCGGGCGAATGGGCGGTCTTGAGGCGGGCGATCAGGTCGCGGTCGATCTCGACCACGTGCAGGTGATCGAGGCGGGCCATCAGCGGCTCGGTCATCGCGCCGAGGCCGGGGCCGATCTCGACCATGCGGTCGCCCGGCAGCGGGCGGATCGCCTCGATGATCTTGCGGATGATGTTGGGGTCGGACAAAAAGTTCTGGCCGAAGCGCTTGCGCGCAAGGTGTTGATCGCTCATCCGGGGTGTCCTCTCGGGGAGTCACCGGCCCGGGGGCCGGCGATGCAGGTTCAGTTGTGCTTGCGCTCCCAGGCGGCGATGGCGTCGCGCACCCGGGCGATGGCGGCAAAGCCGGCCTTCTCGCCTTCGAGGATGGCCTCGTGGCGCTGCTGGAAATTGGTGGCGGGCAGGCCCCGCAGCTCGGGGCGGATCACCACGTCGGCGGCGGCGAGCTCGGTCTTGCCAAGGGCGCCGCCCATGATCGAGATGGTGTCGAGGAGCAGGTCGAGGCTGCCGGCCTTGGTCTTGCCGCTGGGCCGGCTGGAGATGTCGACGGCGATCACCAGGTCGGCCCCCAGCCCGCGCGCCGCCCGGGCCGGGATGGGCGCGACAAGGCCGCCATCCACGTATTCGCGCCCGCCTATCGTGACCGGCGGAAACACC
>JAKLLM010000222.1 GCA_023150125.1 Zoogloea sp. | reverse complement strand
CCGGGCCCCGACGACATCACCGACTCCGACGTCCGCCATCACGTGCTCGCCTCCCTGCAGCGCGAAGGCATCCGCCTCGCGGTGGGAGACCAGACCATCCACCTGGTGCAGGAGAACAAGGCCCACCGCGAGGAAGTGCGCAGCCGCGAGCTCAAGCGCCGGGTCGGCGCCATCAGCCGCATCGACCTCTTCGCCCGGCTCTCCGAAGCCGAGCAGGAAGACCTCGCCCACCGTCTCGTCAACGCCCCCTTCGCCCGGGGCGACGTGCTGTTCCGCCAGGGCGACGTGGCCCACTGGCTCTACATCATCGCCAGCGGCGAGGCCGAGGCCTGGTGGACGCCCCCCGACGGCGGCCCCCAGCGCCTCATCGAAACCCGCGGCCCCGGCAACGTGTTCGGCGAACTCGGCCTGATGACCGGTGCCCCGCGCCGCTCCACCGTCGTCGCCATCACCGACGTCGAAGCCTACCGCCTCGACAAGGCCAGCCTCGAACACATCCTGCGCGCCCGCCCCGAGCTCGCCGAGGGCATCTCGGTGATTCTCGAAAAACGCCGCAGCCGCTTTGCCGCCCTCGAACAGGGTCACGCCGACGGCAGCCTCGACCAACGCAACTCAGTGCGCGCCGACGCCAGCGCCCTCGGCAAGAAGATCCGAGAATTCTTCGGTCTGTAGTCGTTTCACCGTCCGCCTCCGGAACCCTCCCCATGCCCGACACCACCGCCCTGCTCCCCGCCCTCGACGCCGCCCTCCAGGCCCGCCGCGCCCTCATCGCCCGCCTCGAAGCCGAGCAGACCGACGCCTACCGGCTCTTCCACGGCACCGTCGAAGGCCAGCCCGGCCTCACCGTCGACCGCTACGGCAGCCTGATCCTGGCGCAGAGCTTCCACGGCCCCCTCGCCGCGGCCCAGCTGGACGCGCTGCAGGCCTTCTACGCCAGCGCCTTCCCCGGGCTCGACCTGGTCTACAACGACCGCAGCGCCGCCAACTCGCGCATCGCCAACCCGCTCCCAGCCGACGCGCTCGAGAAAGCCGAGCGCCGCCGCGAGTTCTCCGAGATGGGCGTCAAGTACTGGGTCCAGGCCCGCCACGCCGGGCAGGACCCGTGGCTCTTCCTCGACCTGCGCGCGGCCCGCCGCCGCATCATGGCCGAAGCACCCGGCAAGTCGCTGCTCAACGTCTTCGCCTACACCTGCGGGGTCGGCATCGCCGCCGCCAAGGCTGGCGCCCGCCATGTGGTCAATGTGGATTTTGCCGAATCGAGCCTGGCCGTAGGCAAGGACAACGCCAAGCTCAACGAGCTGCCGATCCGCGTCCGCTTCGTCAAGAGCGACGCCTTCGCCGCGCTGCGCCAGCTCTCCGGCATCGGCCAGCCCAAGCTGGTGCGCGGCAAGCGCATGCCCCCCTTCCCAGAGCTCGAAAAGCACAGCTTCGACCTGGTCTTCCTCGACCCGCCGCGCTACGCCAAGAGCCCCTTCGGCGTCGTCGATCTGGTCAACGACTACCCGGCCCTCTTCAAGCCGGCCCTCCTCGCCACCAACGAAGGCGGCACCCTGGTGTGCTGCAACAACGTTGCCCAGGTGGATCGCCAGGCCTGGGCCGACCAGCTCGAACGCAGCGCCAGGAAGGCTGGCCGGACCATCCGCGAGATGGAATGGATCACCCCCGAAGAAGACTTCCCCAGCCCCGACGGCAACCCGCCCCTCAAGACCCTGCTGCTGCGGGTGTGAGCCATGCCAACGCCACCGCCCGGTGGCGTTTTGCCGTGGATTGCAGACCCCGGCCGGGCCACCAAAAGAAAAACGGCGGAGCCTGAAAGCCCCGCCGCTCTGATGCCCCCTCCCCTGACAAGGGGAGGGCTGGGCAGGGGGTTGGACGCGCGACCGGCGTACCCCCGCCCGCCTCACTCCGCCGGCGGCACCTCGTCGGGCGCCGCGTCGTCCACCTCGCCGGCCGCCTTGGCTGCAGCCTTGGCCGCCACTTCGGCGGCATGGGCCTCCATCATCGCCTGGCGGGTCGTCGGGGTTTCGAGGCTGACGCGGCCGATCGCCCCGTCGCGGTAATCCTGCAGCAACACCAGCGAAGCCTTCTCGATGTCGAGCCCGCCGCCCTTGACCAGGCAACCACGCCGGCGCGCGACGGCCTCGACCAGCGCCGGGCCGTCGAGGCCGGTGACGTCGATCTTGTAGCGCGCCGCCACCAGCGCCGGGTAGCGCTCGAGCAGCAGCCCGCCCAGGAAGTTGGCCACCGCCTCGTCGATCACCGCGTTGCGGCCGATGGCGTGGCTGGCGGCCAGCATGTAGCCGTCGGAGTCGTGCTCGATCTTCGGCCACATCATGCCCGGGGTGTCGATCAGCGACGCGGTGGGCGACAGGTCGATGGCCTGCTGGCTCTTGGTCACAGCCGGCTCGTCGCCCACCTTGGCGACGCGCTTCTTGAGCAGCGCGTTCATCAGCGTGGATTTGCCCACGTTGGGGATGCCCATGATCATCATCCGCAGCGGCTTGAGGCGGTCGTTGCGGTGGGGCGCCAGCGGCCGGCACAGGCCGACCACCTTGGCCACGTCGCCGGGTTTCTTGCACGACAGCGCCACCGCGGTGACGCCCTTCTGGGCGTTGTAATAGGCCAGCCACTGGGCCGTGACGGCCGGGTCGGCGAGGTCGGCCTTGTTGAGAATCTTGAGGCAGGGCCGCTGGCGGTGCAGGCGCAGCTCGCGGATCATCGGGTTGCTGCTCGCCTCGGGCAGGCGCGCGTCGAGCACCTCGATGACGACGTCGATGCGCTCCATGCTCTCCGCCGCCTTCTTGCGGGCGGAGGTCATGTGACCGGGAAACCACTGGATGGACATGGGCGTGCGTTGAATCAATGAAAGCGCGTCATTATCAGGGCAAAATGGCAGCCCTCGAAGGAATCCGCCGAAAAGGCCCGCAACATGAACCACGAAGAAGTCATCGCCGCCACCCGCGAGTGGATCGAAAAGGCCGTCATCGGCCTCAACCTGTGCCCGTTTGCCAAGTCGGTGTACGTGAAGAACCAGGTCCGCATCGTGGTGAGCAGCGCCCGCCACATCGACGGCTTCCTCGAAGACCTCGACCGCGAGCTCGACCACCTGGCCGAGGTCGACCCCGAAGTCACCGACACCACGCTGCTGATCCACCCCACGCTGTTCCCCGACTTCCTCGACTTCAACGACGTGCACCAGATTGCCGACGAGGCCGTGGCCGAACACGACCTGGAAGGCGTGATCCAGATCGCCAGCTTCCACCCGCAATACCAGTTCGAGGGCACCGAGCCGGACGACATCACCAACTACACCAACCGCGCGCCCTTCCCCACCCTGCACCTGATCCGCGAGGAGAGCCTCGACCGGGCCGTCGAGGCCTTCCCCGAAGCCGAAACGATCTACGAGCGCAACATGGAAACCCTGAAGAAGCTGGGCCTCGCCGGCTGGCTGGCCCTCGGCCTGCACGCCCCCAAGCGCGGCACGAGCGACGATGGCCAAGCGTAAGCCCGGCGCTGCCACCGCAGCCGGCGCACCGGCCGTCCACCCCGAGCTGCGCCCGGGCCAGTCGGTCGAGCTGCTGAAAGAGCTTCACATCCTCACCCGCGACGGCCAGCTCAACCAGGACAGCCGGCGCAAGCTCAAGCAGGTCTATCACCTGTATCAGTTCATCGAGCCGCTGCTGGCCGAGGTGCTCGCCGGCCGCGGTGACGTCAGCCTGGCCGACCACGGCGCCGGCAAGTCCTACCTCGGCTTCATCCTCTACGACCTTTTCCTGAAGGCGCGCGAGGTAGGCACGGTGTATGGCATCGAGACCCGCCGCGAGCTGGTCGAGCACTCCCGCGAACTCGCCGGCCGGCTGGGCTTCGGGCGGATGAACTTCCTGGATGTGTCGGTCGAGGAATCCACCCGCTCCGAGGCGCTGCCGGAGCGCATCGACGTGGTCACCGCGCTCCACGCCTGCAATACCGCCACCGACGACGCGATCCAGTTTGCGCTGGCCAAGCAGGCCCAGTTCGTGGTGCTGGTGCCCTGCTGCCAGGCCGAGGTCGCCAGCGTGCTGCGCAAGAACAAGAACGCCAGCTTCGGCCTCACGCCGCTGTCCGAGATCTGGCGCCACCCCATCCACACCCGCGAATTCGGCAGCCAGCTAACCAACGCCCTGCGCTGCCTGCAGCTCGAAGCCCACGGCTACCAGCTCACGGTGACCGAGCTGGTCGGCTGGGAACACTCGATGAAGAACGAGCTCATCATCGCCCGCCGCACTGGCGCGCCGCGCAAGAACGCCATGGAACGCATCGAGGCGATCCTCACCGAGCTCAACCTGTCCGAGCTGCGGAGCCGCTTCGCGTGCTGAGCACCGGCCTCGCCGCCGTCGCCCTCGGGCTGCTCGTGCTCGCCCCGCGCCTGCCGCGCCTCGCCCGACGCTACGATGCCGCGGCCCTGGCGCCCATCGACGGCCCGCCCGCCAACGCCGCCGACTCGCCCCTGCTCCACCGGCTCGACGCCTGGGTGGGCCAGGGCGCCGGCCACGGCGCGACGCTGCTGCCCTGGTCGCGGCCGGGGGTGCCGGTCCCGCTCGCCATCGCCTTCACGCCGGCCAGTCATGCCCGGGCGGTGCGCCATTTCGGCTACCACCTGGCCGGCTACCACCAGCTCACCCGGCGCAGCCGCATCGGCGGCATCCTCTACCGGATCGGCGTTCAGCTGCGGCCGCTGGCGTGGTTCCTGCCCCGCCGCCCCGACGAGCCCTGGGACGACGCCTGGCTCGCCCGCGCCGACGAGGCACGTCTCGAAGCCCTGGCGCGCTGGCTGCCGCGCCGCCCGACCCTAATCGTGCTCCAAGGCGAAGCCGCCGAAAACGCTGGCAGCGTGGCCCAGGCACTCGAGCACGCGGCCAGGAACGGCGAGCAGCCGGTCCGCCTGCTGATCCTCGGCAAGAAACCGGCACAAACGCCCGCCGGACTCCCGCTCACTCCGCTTTAAGGCCGGCTCCGCTCAGCGGATCGGCGGATAGCCACGCATCTGCGCCGAACGGGTCTCGTCGACCGGCTTGGTCGGCTTGGGCGGCTGGGGGGCGGGATGCGGGTGATAGGGCACCAGCGGGCCGGGACGAATCACCAGCAGGCGCTGGGACTCCTCCTGGGCAGCCTGCCGCTGGGCTTCACGCTGGGCGCGGCGCTGCTGCTCCGCCTCGGCGGCCTGCTCCATCTCGACGCGCCGACGCCGCTCCGCCGCCTCGTAGGCCTGGCGGGTTTCGATGCGGTTCACGTCCTGCACCATCTGCTCGGCCCGCTGGCGAGCCTCGATCTGGTCCCGCACGCTCGGCCGCGGCAGGGTATTCACCCGCGACCCCTGGCTGCCTTCCCCGCAGCGGCCGTCGGTATAGGTCACCCGACCATCGGCCCCCACGCACTTGTTGACCGCCCACGCCTGCCCCACCAGCGCCAGCAGGCAAACGGCAGCCAACACCCACCCCGACTTACGACTCCCGCGCATCCACCCTCTCCCACCGTCCAACGAGCCCATATCGCTCGAAG
>JAKLLM010000221.1 GCA_023150125.1 Zoogloea sp. | reverse complement strand
CCGAAGCGCTGGCGGCAGAGGTTTTTGGGAGCTGCGCTTATGCTTGAAGAAATGAAAGTCGGTCTCGTTTTGTCTGGTGGAGGTGCCAAGGGCGCCTATCAGATCGGCGTTCTGAAGGCCTTGGTGGAACTGGGTGCTCGCGTGGACATGGTAGCGGGCGCCAGTATTGGCGCACTTAATGGTGCCGTGTTGGCGTCCGCACCGTCGCTGGAGACTGGCGTTGAACGTCTCGGGAATCTTTGGATGACCATGGCCGAGGATTCTCCTATCTCCATGAGAATTCCCGGTTATCTCACGCTCTTGTGCGCTGCTGGACTCCGGATGAATGGTCTTGCTGCACTTGATCTGGTCGCCAAGGTGGCGCGAATGGCCGCTCGACATACGTGCATTCCGCTCGCGCTGGAGGTGGCTAAACAGTTCAATTCCGGGGTGCTTTGCGACAAGCCACTGCAAGCGCTGATGGACGAGTATCTGGACATGGAGGCGCTGGCGAGTGGCTTGCCGCTCTACGTGTCGGTGTTTGAGAGTATCGATGGGTTTTCCGATCTGGGGCGCGTACTGTCTGCCGAACTCGGCGTGACGGACTCATCGCCTTCCAAATTTTTTCATGTTCAATCACTTCCGGTGAGCGAACAGAAGGAAGTACTGCTGGCATCGGCGGCCATCCCGCTGCTGTTCGAGCCACGTGAAGTCAATGGCGTGATGTACTCGGATGGCGGCCAGGGCGGCTGGTCCACTATGCAGGGTAACACGCCGATCAGCCCGCTTATTGAGGCGGGCTGCAACATGGTGATTGTCACGCACCTGACCGATGGCTCCTTGTGGAGCCGACGCGATTTTCCCGAAGCGAACGTACTTGAAATCCGGCCCCAGTCCTCGATCGCCAGGGATGCCGGATTCCTCGGTGGTGCAAAAGATCTGCTGGGATTCGACTCGACCCGGATTCCTTCCTGGATCGAGCAGGGCTATCGGGATGCCCTGCACTGTATCGGGCGAGTCATGAAACCTCTGGCGGCTCGTTCCGCGTTGCGCGCATCGACAAACGCACTGCAGGAGAGTGAATCCCGGAATGAATTTTCCGATTCGGCGCTGGAAAAGGCCATGTCACAACTGCGCTGAAGGCGTTCTTCTGGCGTGTATGTACAGCCTCTGCACTGCTCGTTATAGTCCGTTACGCGGTTTGTGTACCGCTTCATGTCTTTACGGGCTCCAGCTTCCGCTGGGGCCCTAAACTTAAGCCGGGGCCGCTCTCCCCCGTCCCGGCGGCTGGTGTCGTGCTGCGACGCCGTTTTGAGGAGTAGTCGATGACTTCCGTGCCCACTTCGAGGCGCGCGCTCTTGCGTGCCTGCGCCCGCCTTTCCGCCGTTTCCGCCCTTGCCGCCATCGCTGGTCTGCCCCTCGCCGCCCAGGCCGAGGAGGTGCTGCGGGTGTCTGCGATCCCCGACGAGGCGCCCACCGAACTGCAGCGCAAGTTCGCGCCGCTGGGGGCCTACCTGGAAGCCGAGACCGGGATGAAGGTCAGCTTCGTGCCGGTCACCGACTACGCGGCGGTGGTCGAGGCGCTGGCGACCCGCAAGATCGACATGGCCTGGCTGGGCGGCTTCACTTTCGTGCAGGCCAGCATCCGCACCAAGGGCACCGCGGTGCCTCTGGTGCAGCGCGCCGAGGACGCCAAGTTCACCTCCAGGTTCATCACCGCCAGCGAGGGCATCAAGGGCTTTGCCGACCTGAAGGGCAAGACCTTCGCCTTCGGCGCGCCGTCGTCCACCTCGGGCCACCTGATGCCGCGCTATTTCCTCGGCCAGGAGGGCATCAACCCCGACCGTGATTTCAAGAACACCGCCTTCTCGGGCGCCCACGACGCCACCGTGGCCTTCGTGCAGGCCGGCAAGGTCGACGCCGGGGTGCTCAACGCCTCGGTGTGGGACAAGCTGGTCGAGCAGAAGAAGGTGGACACCAGCAAGGTGCGCGTCTTCGCCACCACGCCGCCGTACTTCGACTACAACTGGACGGTGCGCGGCGACCTCGACCCGAAGCTCCAGGCCAAGCTGCGCGACGCCTTCCTGAAGCTCGATGCGGCCAACCCGGCCCACAAGGACATCATGGCGCTGCAGCGGGCCAGCAAGTTCGTCCCCACCAAGGCCGAGAACTACAAGGGCATCGAGTCGGCGGCCCACGCGGCCGGCCTGCTCAAGTAGGGGGACGGCCGGGGCTGAGCGATCGGCCCCGGCCTCGCGGCAAGGAATTCGAACAATGAGCTTCACGCTCGAAGGCGTCGGCTTCACCCACGCCAACGGCCATCGGGCGCTGGCCGGCGTCGACCTGCGGGTCGCGGCGGGCGAGCGCGTGGCCCTGATCGGCGCCTCGGGGGCCGGCAAGACCACCCTGCTGCGGGTGCTGGCGGCCAGCCTGCGGCCGGGCAGCGGGCGGGTCGAGCTGCTCGGCAGTGCGCCGTGGGATGTTTCACCGCGGGATCTGCGTCGGCTGCGGGCGCGCATTGGGGTCGTCCACCAGGCGCCGCCGATCCCGCCGCGGCAGCGGGTCGTCACCGCGGTGCTGGCCGGGCGGCTGGGCCAGTGGCCGCTGTGGAAATCCCTAGCCTCGCTGGTGCTGCCGGTCGACCCCGAAGGCGCCCGCCGCGAGCTGGCCCGGCTGGACCTGGCCGAGCGCCTCTACGACCGCTGCGACCGCCTCTCCGGCGGCCAGCTGCAGCGGGTCGCGCTGGCCCGGGTGCTCTACCAGCAGCCCGAGCTGCTGCTCGCCGACGAGCCCGTCTCGGCGATGGACCCGGCGCTCTCCGAACTCACCGTGGCCCTGCTCAACGACGAGGCCCGCCGCCGCGGCGTGACCCTGGTGGCGAGCCTGCACGCGGTGGACCTGGCGCTGCGCCACTTCCCGCGTGTGGTGGGCGTGAAGGACGGTTCCATCCTCTTCGACCTGCCGGCGGCCGAGGTGAACGAGGCGCTGCTGCGCGAGCTGTACGCCGCCGAAGGCGGGCTGCCGCTGGCCGGCCCACCCCTGCCTTCTTCCTCGCCCGACGCCGTGCCTGCGGCCGGCAGCCTGCCGCCGTTGCGCTGCGCATGAGCGCCGCCCACCGCGACCCCGCCGCGCTGCCGCGCCTGGGCTGGACGCTGACGGCGCTGGTGCTGCTGTGGCCGCTGCTGCAGCTGGCCGATTTCCGCCCGGCGGCGCTGTTCGAGCCGGGCAACCTGGCGGCGATGGGCAACTTCCTGGCCGGCTTCCTGCCCCTCGAGACCTCGCCGGACTTCCTCGCCCTGCTCGGGCGGGCCACCGTGGATACCCTGGCGATGGCCACTGCCGGCATTGCCGTGGCGGTGTTGCTGGCGGTGCCACTGGGCATCGTGCTCACCCGCAGTCTGTCGGTGGCGGCCATCGGGCCGGGGCGCGCGGGCTGGGTCGGCCAGTTGCTGCGGGCCGCCTCGCGGGGGCTGCTGGCGGTGCTGCGGGGCGTGCCGGAGCTGGTGTGGGCGCTGCTTTTCGTGCGGGTCTTCGGCCTCGGCCCGGCGGCCGGGGTGCTGGCGCTGGGCATCACCTACGGCGGCATGCTCGGCAAGGTGTATGGCGAGATCCTCGAATCCACCGACGCGCGGCCTGCCCGCAGCCTGCTCGAGGCGGGAAGCGGGCGGCTGGCGGCGCTGGCCTACGGGCTGGTGCCCAACGCGGCCCGCGAGCTGCTCTCCTACACCGTGTATCGCTGGGAATGCGCGGTGCGGGCGTCTGTTGTGATGGGTTTCGTCGGCGCCGGCGGCCTCGGGCAGCTGATGGACCAGTCGATGAAGATGCTCAACGGCGGCGAGGCGGCGACCATCCTGGCCACCTTCCTGGTGCTGGTGCTGGCCGCCGACGGGGTGAGCGAAACCCTGCGGCGGAGGATGGCATGAGCCGCCGGGCGGGGGTTTCGGGCACCGCGGTGCTTGCCGTGGGCCTGCTGCTGGCGGCGGTGGCGGGCAGCTTCGCGTGGCTGGACATGCCCCTGGCGGCCTTGTTCACCGCCACCGCGGTGGAGGAGGCGGGCGGTTTCGTGGCCCGTTTCTTCCCGCCGGACCTGGCGCCGGATTTCATCGCCAAGGTGGGCTGGGCGGCCCTTGAGACGCTGGCGATCTCGCTCGTCAGCACCCTGCTGGCGGCGCTAGCCGGGGCCTTGCTGGCGCTGCCGGCGGCGGGGCGGCATGGCCTGGCCGGGCGCCACGCGGCGCGTTTTGCGCTCAACCTGCTGCGCTCGGTGCCGGAGCTGGTGTGGGCGACGCTGATGGTGCTGGCGGCCGGCCTCGGCCCTTTCGCCGGCACCCTGGCGCTGGCGCTGCACACCACCGGGGTGCTCGGCCGCTTGTTTGCCGAGGCGCTCGAGAACAGCCCGCCCACGCCGGCCGAGGCGCTGGCGGGCGGCGGTGCGCCGGCCCTCGTCACCTTCTTGTACGGCACGCTGCCGCTGGTGGCGCCCCAGTGGCTGGCCTATGCGCTGTATCGCTGGGAGATGAACATCCGCATGGCGGCGATCCTGGGTTTTGTCGGTGCGGGGGGGCTGGGTGCGCTGCTTTACTACAGCCTGTCCCTGTTCCAGGAGGCCCAGGCGAGTACCGTGATCATCGCGATGCTGGCGATGGCCGTGGCGGTGGACGGTGCCAGTGCCTGGCTGCGGCGCCGGGCCGGGGCCTGAGCGCTTTCTGCCGCCGCGCCTGCCGATGCGCGGGCGACCGTGATGGAGTTCCTCATTGGCAGTCCGGGCGGCCTTCAGTTTGCCTTCGGTGGTCCGTAAAGCTCCCCATAGTCGATCAATGTAAAAAGGCAAACCGCCCGGAAACGGCGGGACGCAAAGCCATCGGACCTCACCCCCGCAAGGGAAAGGTGGCCGGGTTGCACGAAGGGGCGCATCGCGCTCCCGCTCCTCCTGCCTTTGGCTGCCGCGCTTTCCCGCCGGCATTCTCCGTGCCGCGTGGGTTTGCCTTGCGAAATCCAGAAGGAGCATCACCATGTCCGATCATCCCGCCAGACGCACTGCGCTTCTCGTCGGCCTGCTGTGCGCCGCCACCCTGGCGCGGGCCGGTTGCAGCGTGCCTGAGCACGCGGCGTCCGACATCCGCGAGGTGGTCGTGCAGCACGGCGGCTACGAGATATCCGCGGCCAAGTGCGAGCTGCTCAACCGGCAGAACCTGCGCCTGGCCGTCACCGGCGAGGCTGCGGTGCTGTCGGATGTGTCGATCGGCTGGGCGACGGTGCGCCTGATCAGCAGCAACAACGTGGTGTCGTCGCAGGTTCAGACCTCGACCTACGTGAACCGCTTTGCCGGCAGCAGCGAAGTGGCCGGCGAGCTGCTGATCCGGGCCATCAACGATGCCGTGGCGGGGCTCGATTTCGAGCTGGCGGCCCAGGAGGTCAAGCGCAAGATGGCCAACCGCTAGCCGCCAGGGCGCCTGCATGCGCCGATCCCGCCAGAAAAAACCCCGCCGTAGCGGGGTTTCAGGCTGTTGACAAAGCCAAGCCTCCGCCAGCCCCCGCCCGCCGGGGGCTTCGTTTTTTATAATGGCGGCATGCTCAAACCTGCTGCCGCCACTGCTCAGACCGAACTGGAGATGGTGACGCTGGACCAACTGGTTCCG
>JAKLLM010000220.1 GCA_023150125.1 Zoogloea sp. | reverse complement strand
GACAGCCGCGGCGTGCGCCCGGCCAGCAGGTCGGGGAGGAATTTCCAGATCGCCGGCCCGGACGGCGGGCAGCCAGGGATGAAGTAATCCACCCGCACCACCTCGTGGATCGGCCGCACCTTGTCGAGGGGCAGCGGCAGCTCGGGGTCGTTGGGGATCTGGCCGTTGGCCAGGCCGTCACGAAACTGATAGACCTCGCGCAGGCATTCGGCCAGCGGGATGTGGTTGCGCTGGGCCGGCAGGCCGCCATTGACGGCGCAGGCGCCCAGCGCGATCAGCGTCTTGCAGTTGCGGCGGAACTCGCGCAGCACATGCACGTTCTCGGCGTTGCACACGCCGCCCTCGATGAGGCCGATGTCGCAGGGGCCGACGTCCTTGATGTCGGTGATCGGCGAGCGGTCGAACTCGACGAGCTCGACCAGCTCGAACAGGTGCTCGTCGATGTCGAGGAAGGACATGTGGCAGCCGAAGCAGCCGGCCAGGGATGCGGTGGCGACGCGCAGCTTGCGGGGCGAAGGGCTGTTCATGACGACTCCTTCAGGGTCTTGCTGCGGATCGTCGCAACGTCGAAGACGCGCTCGCCGATCGGCACCGCGAAGCCCTTGCCCTTGGGCAGGATCACGCCCACCGGGCAGATGCGGGCGGCGGCGTCGGTGGCCGCAAAATCGGTGTCACCGAGCCGGCCGGATTCGGCATTCACGACCAGGTGCTTGCCGATGCCGCGTCCGGTGAGGGCGAACACCGACTTGCCGTCGATCTCGCGGCTGGCGCGCACGCACAGCTCGCAGAAGATGCAGCGGTTGAAGTCGAGCAGCACGTCGGGGTGGCTGGCATCCACCGGGCGGTCGGGGAAGAAATGGCGGAAGCGCGGGGTGAGCACCTCGTATTCGTAGGCCAGGGCCTGCAGCTCGCAGTTGCCGCTCTTCTCGCAGGACGGGCAGAAGTGGTTGCCCTCGACGAACAGCATCTGCAGCAGGGCGCGGCGTTCGCCGTTGATCTCGGGGGTGTTGCTCTCGACCTCCCAGCCCTCCTTGGCAGGGGTCGCGCAGGCCGACACATGGCGCCCGGCGGCCTTCACGACGCACAGCTTGCAGCTGCCGTGGGGCGGGAAATCCTTGTTCCAGCACAGGCTGGGGATGTAGTGGCCGGCCTTGCGGGCCGCTTCGAGGATGGTCTGGCCGTCGTCGAAGGGCACCGGCTGGCCGTCGAGCAGGAACTGTTTGGTCATGATTGGGCACCTTTCGCGCTGCGCGCTGTTCCGCCAAGCGGAAGCCTTCGCCCCTGGGGGCGGCCCTGCGGGCTCATTTTTCTTCCTCCTCGTGGGTCTTGAGGTGGGCGCAGTGATCGTCGCGGCCGGTGAGCTGGCGCGCTTCGGCGAGCGCCGCGTCGAGGTCGAAGGCGGGCTCGAAATCCAGCGACACCAGGCGCCGCTCGTAGGCGGGGCGGAACTTTTGCAGGGTGTCGATCACCGGGTTCGGGGCGGCGCTGCCGAGGCCGCAGTGGCTGGCGTTCTTGAGCAGGCGGTCGAGCCAGTCGATGTCAGCCAGGTCGGCCTGGGCGCCGTGGCCGTCGGCGAGCTTGTCCATGAAGCCCTTGAGCAGCGCGGTGCCCACCCGGCACGGGGTGCAGAAGCCGCAGCTCTCGTGGGCGAAGAAATGCACGAAGGCGCGGGCCACCTCGAAGAGGTCGCGGGTGCCGTCGAAGATCATGAAGGCGCCGGCGGTGGGCACGTCTTCATAGGCGATGCGGCGCTGGAACTCGTAGCCGGCCAGGCAGATGCCCGACGCGCCGCCCACCTGCACGGCCTGGGTGTCGCTGGCGCCGCAGTCTTCGAGGACGCGGGAGATCGGCACGCCGAAGGGGTATTCGTAGATGCCCGGCGAGGCGCAGTCGCCGGAGATCGACAGCAGCTTGGTGCCGGCCGACTGGGCGGTGCCGGTGGCAGCGAAAGCCTCGCCGCCGCCGAGGGCGATGAGGCAGGTCTTGGCCAGGGTCTCGACGTTGTTCACCACGGTGGGCCGCCCGAGGTAGCCCTTGGTGACGGGGAAGGGCGGGCGGATGCGCGGGGTGCCGCGCTTGCCTTCGAGGGATTCGATGAGGGCCGATTCTTCGCCGCACACGTAGGCGCCGGCGCCCAGGTGGATGTCGATGTCGAAGTCGAAGCCCGCCTGGCCGAGGATGGCCTTGCCGAGCAGGCCGGCAGCGCGACGGCGGGCCAGCACGGCCTCGAGCTGCGGGCGCAGGTAGCGGTATTCACCGCGCAGGTAGAGGAAACCCTGGCTGGCGCCCACCGCCCAGGCGGCGAGGCTCATGCCCTCGAAGACGAGGTCGGCGAAGCTGTTGAGGAGGACGCGGTCTTTAAACGTGCCGGGCTCGCCCTCGTCGGCGTTGCAGACGACGACCTTGGGCGCGCCTGGTGCATTTTTGGCGCTGGCCCATTTGACGGCGGTGGCGAAGCCCGCGCCGCCTCGCCCGCGCAGGTTGGAGGCCTGCATCTCGGCCAGCCAGCCGTCGCGCCCGCGGGCCACGGCGGCCTGCAGTGCGGCGCCGGGGGCCATGTCGAGGCCGAGGAGGGCGTCGCGGCGGCGGATGTTGTCGTCCACCTGGAAGTATTCGGTGGGCCACAGGTCGAGCGGGCGCTGCTGGCGGATCAGTTCGGCGATCTCGTTGATGCGTCGGTGGCTGAGCTGGCCAATGGCGCGGCCATTGACGAGCATCGCCGGGCCCTGGTCGCACAGGCCGGTGCACGAGGTGGTGGTGACGCTCACCAGGCCGTCCTCGGACAGGTGGCCGGGCTCGATCCACAGCTTGCGGCACAGCGCATCGAGCAGCTCGGCGTTGCCGAGCATGCGGTCGGTGATGTTGTCGGAGAACAGCACCCGGTAGCGGCCCACCGGCCGGGTGTGAAGAAAGCTGTAGAAGCCGGCGACGCCCTCGACCCGCGCCCGGGGCAGCACGAGGGCACCGGCGATGCGGGTGAGCAGCGGGGCCGGCAGCCAGCCTTCGATGTCCTGGGCGTCGATGAGGATCTGCAGCAGCCGGGTCGGGTCGCGGCCGTGGCGCTGCAGGATGGCGTCGAGGGCCTGGGACGGATCGGACGAATGGGCGCTCACGGAAACCTCCGGCGACGATGTCGACATACAAAGTATGCGCGCCACCTAGCCGGATTGTTTGCGCCAGATCAAGTCATTACGGCGTTTCTGATCCGCCCGAGGGCGGCCTCCAGGCGGGCCGGCGGGCAGCCGAAGTTGAGCCGCACGAAACCCGGCAGGCCGAAGTCCTTGCCGTCCGAGAGGCCGACCCCGGCTGCCTCGAAAAACGCTGCGGCATTCGGGATGCCCCGCTCGGCGAGCAGGCCGCGGCAGTCGATCCAGGCCAGGTAGGTGGCCTCGACCGGCGTGGTGGCGAGGCCGGGCAGGCTGTTTACCACCTCGACAACCCGGGCCGCGTTGCCGCGCAGGGTGGCCAGCAGGGCCTGTCGCCAGGGCTCGCAGTCGCGGTAGGCGACCTCGGCGCCGAGCAGCCCGAGTACGTTGACGTGGGGCACGATGCCGGCCATCGCGCGCTTGTAGCGGGCGCGCAGGGCGGCGTCGGGGATGATCGCGAAGGCGCAGTAGAGGGCCGGGATGTTCCAGGTCTTGGACGGCGCCATCAGCGTGATGGTGCGGCGGGCGACGGCTTCGCCCAGCGAGGCGATGGGCGTGTGCGGCGTGGCCGGGTTGAGCACCAGGCCGCAGTGGATCTCGTCGGAGCAGATGACGAGGTCGTGGCGCTCGGCGAGCTCGGCGATGCGTGTCAGCTCGTCGCGGTCGAACACCCGGCCGACCGGGTTGTGCGGGTTGCACAGCATGAAGACCCGCGCGCCGCTGGCGATGGCCGCCTCGGTGGCGGGCCAGTCCCAGCCCCAGCGCCGGCCGTCATGGACGAGGGGCGCGGTGAGCAGGCGCTGCCCGAAGTTGCCCGGCGCGTGCAGGAAGGGCGGGTACACCGGCGTGGCGGTGAACACCCCGTCGCCGGGTTGGCCGACCGCGCGTACCGCCACGTTGAAGCCGGTGACCACGCCCGGCAGCCACACCAGCCAGTCGGGTTCGATGTGCCAGCCGTGGTCGCGGGCGATGCCGGCCTGCACGGCCTCGACGAGGGACGGCCACGGGTCGGCGTAGCCGAAAACCCCGTGGGCGATGCGCGCCGAAAGGGCGTCGAGCACCGGGGGCGGCGCGGCGAAGTCCATGTCGGCCACCCACATCGGGATCACGTCGCGGCCGGCGTAGCGGCGCCACTTGATGCTGTCGCTGCCGGCCCGCTCGGGGCCGGCGGTGAAGTCGAAGCCCACCGGATCAGACTTCGAGGTGCTGGAAGAGCACCGTGGACAGGTAGCGCTCGCCGAAGGACGGGATGATCACCACGATGAGCTTGCCGGCGTTCTCGGGGCGCTCGGCTACCTGCAGCGCCGACCACACCGCGGCGCCGGACGAGATGCCGACCAGCAGGCCTTCCTCGCGGGCGAGGCGGCGGGCGGTGTCGAGGGCCGCGTCGTTGGGCACCTGGACGATCTCGTCGTAGACGCCGGTGTTGAGGATGCCCGGCACGAAGCCGGCGCCGATGCCCTGGATCGGGTGCGGGCCGCGGTTGCCGCCCGACAGCACCGGGCTGGCGGCGGGCTCGACGGCGATCACCTTGACGCCCGGCTTCTTCTCCTTGAGCGCCTCACCGACCCCGGTGACGGTGCCGCCTGTGCCCACGCCGGCCACGAAGATGTCCACCTGGCCGTCGGTGTCGGCCCAGATCTCCTCGGCGGTGGTGGCCCGGTGGATGGCCGGGTTGGCGGGGTTCTCGAACTGCTGCGGGATGAAGTAGCGCGGGTCGGCGGCGGCCAGCTCCTCGGCCTTCTTCACCGCGCCGGGCATGCCTTCGGCGCCGGGGGTGAGGATCAGATCGGCGCCGTAGGCCTTGAGCAGCAGCTTGCGCTCGCGGCTCATCGTCTCGGGCATCACGAAGGCGCTCTTGTAGCCGCGGGCGGCGCAGACCATCGCCAGGCCGATGCCGGTGTTGCCGGAGGTGGGCTCGAGCACGATGGTGTCGGGGGTGAGCTTGCCGGCGGCCTCGGCGGCGTCGAGCATGGCCACCGCGATGCGGTCCTTCACGCTGTGGGCCGGGTTGAAGAACTCCAGCTTGAGGGCGATGGTGGCGCCGTTGGCCGGGGCCAGGCGGTTGAGCTTGACGAGGGGGGTGTTGCCGACGAGTTCGGCGACGTTGCTGGCGATGCGCATGGGGGGCTCCTTTGTGGGTTTTAAATATATTTTATTGCTAAAAAACCACCACCTTTAGTCAAAAGTTGAATAAGAAAATAACACCATCCTGGGTTTGGCAGGGCCTTGTGCCTGGCGAGCCCCCCGGGGCTGCGGCGGTAGGGGCGTCCGAAGCCGCCCCGGCAGCTCTCGTGGCATGGCGGCGGTAGCGGCTTTGCGTTTTCCAGGCGCCGCTGCGCCGCCGCCCGCTCACAGCCGGCGGATCTTGTCGAGCAGGGCGGTGGTGGAGCGCTGGTGTTCGAAGGGGATGGAGTGCACGCTGCCGCCGCGGGCCAGGGTTTCGGGGGCGCCGACGATGCGCTCGGGGGCCCAGTCGCCGCCCT